>NZ_QTWD01000007.1:486-251556 GCF_003460955.1 Blautia sp. AF26-2
CTTTGGACCTTTAGCTCAGTTGGTTAGAGCAACCGGCTCATAACCGGTCGGTCCCGGGTTCGAGTCCCTGAAGGTCCACTTTAGTTCTATATTTTATATTCTGTATATGTCTGGCCCGGTGGCTCAGCTGGTTAGAGCGCCGCCCTGTCACGGCGGAGGTCGTCGGTTCGATCCCGATCCGGGTCGCTTTAAAAAGTCTGCGGAAGCAGGCTTTTTTCGTGTATAAAATTTTTTCCAGCTATAAAAGATGCCGTATTCCAGACATAGAAAAAAGTCTGAAAGACGGCATCTTGCTTAACAGATAAATTAACGGATAAAGTTTGTGCCGACGCGCGGTTCCTTTTCCGGAAGACCAAAGGATTCTTTTCCGAGCTGGATGCTCTTCATCAGAAAACTCATATTCCGTGCAAGGGTACGCATGATCTGCAGGCCTTCGAGATCTTGCTGCGCCTCGTCCGCATTATTTCCATGGATACTGTTCCAATACTGGCCGGAAGCAACCGGCATGCCGGAGATGGTGAAGTATTTGTTCAGCTCATCAAAGGTAGCGGAAAGACCGCCGCGGCGTGCAGAGACAACCGAAGCGCCGACTTTCATGGTCTTGTCAAAGTGTGTGCTGTAGAACAGACGGTCAAGAAAAGCAATAAGTGTTGCATTTGCAGATGCATAATAAACCGGACTTCCGACAACAAGGCCGTCAGCCTCTTCAAATTTCGGAGCAACCTCATTTACCATATCGGAAAAAGCACATTTTCCGAGCTTGGAACAGGCACCGCAGGCAACACAGCCGCGGATATCTTTATTTCCGATATGTACGATTTCCGCCTCAATACCATTTTCTGTAAAGACTTTTTCCATTTCGTGCAGGGCAGTATAAGTGCTGCCTTTTGCGTGAGGACTTCCGTTGATTAATAATACTTTCATTTGATGGTACCTCTCTTTCGTAATTTCCTTTATTATAACACCGGAAAAGATGCAAATAAAGACGCTTTTTTGGGCAAAAACTGATCTTAACAGAAATAGCTGCTGGACGGTATAATACAATCAGCAAAGAAGGCAAAACTTGCAATGGGAGGTTACCAAATGAAGATAGAGAGAATTCTGATTGAAGATCAGATGGCACCGATCGGGCTGGATGAGAAAAAACCGGCATTTTCCTGGCTGCTGACGGCAGAAGAAGGAGAACAGAATCTGATGCAGAGCGCATGCCGGATCGTTGTGCGCACCGGAGAAGATACTGTGTGGGACAGCGGAAAAATGGAAACCGGCGTATCAACAGGGATTGGTTATGAAGGAGAAGCACTGCAGCCCTGTACCAAATATGAGGTAAAAGCAGAGGTGTGGGATAACCACGGCGGAAAGGCAGAAGCAGAAAGTTCCTTCGAGACAGGCCTTATGGATTCTTTGTATGCAGCATGGGAGGGAGCTGAGTGGATCGGCGCACCGCATGCGACGGTATGCGCGGAAAACCGCGGTGTTTTTACGATCGAGAGTGAATTTCGGATGGAAGGCGGGAAGGGAGAAGCGGGTATCGTCTTTGGAGCCAATGACTTCCGTCTGAACGATCATACGAAAAATGAGCTTGGCATGGAGGGGGAGAACTATATCCGTTATGCTGTGTGCCTTGAGGATGGAGATGCACGCCTCGAAATTTACCGCGTGGGCTATGCGCCGGAGGATACAGCGGAAAAACCGTTTGCCGTTACGAAACTGGTCAACTGGAAAGAGAAAACACAGGAAATCCTGACACCAGAGAATGCCGATGCCTTTCATAAGCTGACCGTAGAGGTTGACGGCAATGTGGCATACGCCTATGTCGACGGCATCCTCGTGGATGCCATTGAAGAGCATGGATTTTTTGGAACGAAAGTATCAGGCCGCCAGCTGAATCCGAGAGGAAATAACGATGTGCTGCCGTATCCGAGACTGAATGAGATCGGGTTTTATGCAGGAAAAGGGACGACAGGATATTTTAAGAATCTGACCGTAAGAAACGTAAGAAAACCATCCGCGGAAATTGTTCGTGAGACGCCGGAAGGACGGCTGGATGGGGGAAAAAGTATCTTTGCGGACCAGATTCCGGTGGAAAACGGATACTTTAAAGTAGAAGACAGCCAGATTACGGCAGATCCGTCCCATCATTCAATTCCAATGCTGCGGTCGTGTATTTCCTGCCAGAAAGAGAAAAAACTGGTATCAGCACGCCTTTATATTACTGCGCGCGGTATCTACGACTGCCGGATCAACGGACAGGAGATCACGGAAGATCTGCTGCGTCCGGGTCTGACACAGTATGACCACAGAATGAACTATCAGACATACGATATCACAGGGCTGATGAAATCGGGCCGAAACGGAATCGGCGTGACGCTGGCATCGGGCTGGTGGAGCGAGGCACAGACCTTTGTGGTGAAGAACTTCAATTACTTTGGAGACAAGGAGAGTCTGCTTGCCAAGGTTGTCATGAAGTACGAGGACGGCAGCCGCGAGGTCTTTGGAACAAATACCGAGGATTGGAAGTATTTCGGAGAAGGTCCTTACCTGTTTTCCAGCTACTTTGCCGGAGAGCAGTACGATGCGCGCCGGGCAGAGGTTTACGAAACTTATTCTCTGCCGGAGTTTGATGACAGCACCTGGGAAAAGCCAGTTGTTGTGGATACCGTCATGATCGAAGAGTTCTGCACGATGCCGGGCTTTGGACGGTCCTGGCCGGCGGTTCATGAGCAGAAGCCGGAATATATCGGTGAGTACGATGCGCCGGTGCGGATTGTGGACCGGAGAACGGCAAAGACGAGAAAAGAGCTGTTCCCGGGTGTGTATCTCTACGATCTGGAACAGGAGATGGCTGGTGTACCGCGGATTACACTGCATGAGAAGGCGGGCACAAAGATCATCATCCGCTATGCGGAGGTGCTTTATCCGGATCTGCCGGAGTATGCCGGAAAAGAAGGCACGATGATGCTGGAAAATTACCGGGATGCGACGAGTACGGATGTTTATATCTGCCGCGGCGGGGAAGAGGTGTTCCAGCCGAAGTTTACCTTCCACGGCTACCGCTATATTGAGATCAGCGGTGTGGAGCATGCGCCGGAGCTGGAAGAAGTAGAGAGTCTTCAGTATTCTTCTGTGACGGAATTCCATGGAAGCCTTACGAGTAGCCATAAACTGCTGAACCGGTTTGCCGAGAATGTTTCCTGGTCACAGAAATGCAACTTTATCAACATTCCGACCGACTGCCCGCAGAGAAATGAGCGCATGGGCTGGGCGGGCGATACGCATATTTTTTGCCATACGGCGCTCAACAACAGCAGCCTGAAGAAATTCTATGAGCGGAACCTGCAGGCGATGTGTGATCTGCAGACACCGGAAGGCCAGTACCCGGAGATTGCACCGGTGGGCGGCGGATTCGGCGGCATTACGTATGAGTGTGCGAGTATTTTTATGGCGTGGGAACTGTATGGGCAGTATGGGGATATCCGCACACTGGAGAAATTTTATCCTGGCATGCAGAAATATATGGACTATATGAAGGATAAGGGTCTGCCGGGAACGAAGGTAAATCCGGCGATCGGACCGCTTGGCGACTGGCTGGCACCGGAAGAGACGGATCTGCTGCTTTTATGGAATGCATTCTATTATAAAGAAGCCGATCTGATGAGCCGGATTGCCGGTGCGCTCGGAAGAACAGAGGAGCAGCATCAGTATGAGGCGCTTGCTGCGAAGGTGAAGAAATTCTGGAATGAGACATTTGTACTTCCGGATTCCGGAAAGACCTGCAATGCGGACGGAACGCTGTGTGATACGCAGTGCTCGTATGCAATTGCACTGTCTTATGGTGTGGCAGAAGACAGAAAGAGAATAGGAGAGCATCTGATCCGAAAGACGAGAGCGATCGGCCATACGGTCGGAACGGGATTCTTTGGAACGGGTATTCTGAACCAGATGCTGACCGAGCAGGGCGCTGCGGAGGATGCCTGGAAGATGATGCTGCAGACGGCATTCCCGTCGTGGCTGTATCCGGTGACCCAGGGAGCGACGACGATCTGGGAGCACTGGGATTCCTACACGAAGGAAAAAGGCTTCGGCGGACAGAATGCGATGAACTCGTTCAATCATTATTCTCTCGGAAGCGTTCTTTCCTGGCTGTATCACACGGGACTTGGTATCCAGAGAGACGAGACAAAACCGGGTTATCAGCACATTCTGCTGAAACCGCAGCCGGGCCCGCTCGAGTTTATGAAAGGTTCCGTAGACAGCCCGTACGGCGTGATTTCTGCCGGATGGGAGCGGAAAGGTGACAAAATAGAGTATCAGGTTACGATTCCGGTCAATACAACGGCAACCCTGTTTAAAAACACGCAGGATCCGGCGGATACCGTGGAACTGGGAAGCGGAACGTATACTTTTATGCTGTAAAAAGAAAACCCGAAAGGCTCCGGCAAAGAAATGGGAGACTTTAGGGCGGAAAGAGAAACGCTGTCGGAGAGAAGAGAACTCCGGCAGCGTTTTCTTTGTCATGTTTATTTTTCGGCAGTCATGTGCAGATGACGTTTGATCGCTTCAAAGCTTTCCTGGCTGATGACATGCTCGATGCGGCAGGCATCTTCCGTGGCGGTCTGCTCATCAACACCAAGGCTCATCAGGCCGCGGGAGAGGAGCTGGTGGCGCTCATAGATCATCTCTGCGATCGCGCGTCCGCTGTCGGTCAGGTAGATGTAGCCTTCCGGCGTTACGCGGATCTGCTCTTTTTCTCTTAAGTTTTTCATGGCAACGCTGACACTTGATTTTTTAAAGCCAAGTTCTTCTGCAATATCAACACCGCGTACAACGGGTTTTTTCTGACTTAAGACTAAAATGGTTTCCAAATAATTTTCTGCGGATTCATTCGTTTTCAGCAAGATGTTCACCTCGTTTTTCTAAATAGCTGAAGATTCATAAATATATATACATATAGAATAGCATATTTTTCGGAATAGGGCAATGATGGTTTTTGATGGTTTTTCTTAATTTCAGAAAAGTTGTAAGATTTCAGAAAAAAAAGACAATGAGGATAGAAGAAAAGCAAGATAAAAGATGACGGGGGGCAAAAAGAGAGGTAAAATAGGAAAAAACAATGAAATTTAGATGGAGGTTAGAGCATACCATGGAACAGGTGATAAAGAAAAGACTGCAGCAGGTGATGGATGCGTCTGTTGCAAAAGGAGAGACACCGGGCTGTCTTCTGATGGTGATCAAAGACGGAGAGGAGCAGGTTTATCTGGAGAGCGGATATGCGGATATCGAAGCGAAAAAGCCGGTTTCCCGCGATAATATTTTCCGTCTCTACTCCATGAGCAAGCCGATTACCGCGACGGCCATGATGATTCTGGTAGAGCGCGGAATCGTCGATCTGGCGGATCCGGTCAGCAAGTATCTGCCGGGCTTCCGGAACCCGGTTGTATGTACAGCGGATGGGAAGATAGAAAAAGCGGAGCGGGAGATCCTTCTGGAGGATATTATGAATATGACATCCGGGCTGACGTACGGCGGAACGGATGAGACGGGACGGCAGACCGATGCACTTTTTCAGGAGGTGATCCACGGACTTAAGGAAGAAAACGGCGGAACGATCAGTACAGTAGAATTTGCAAACCGTCTTGGAAAAGTCCCGCTTCTGTATCAGCCGGGCCAGTCCTGGAGTTATGGAACGTCGGCGGATGTCGTAGGTGCGGTGATTGAGGTGGCAAGCGGCATGCGCTTTGGGGATTTTCTGAAAAAAGAAATTTTCGAGCCGCTCGGCATGAACGATACCGATTTCTGGGTTCCGGCAGAAAAGCAGGATCGTCTGGCGAAGGTGTATGACTGCAGGGAGGGACAGCCGTCCGTCCGTTATCTGGACAATAACCTTGGCATTCAGAACGATATGGCGTACCGCCCGGCATATGAGGCAGGCGGAGCAGGCCTTGCATCTACCATCGACGATTATGCGAAATTTACGCAGATGCTGCTGAACGGCGGCACCTACAACGGTGTACAGATTCTCCGTCCGGCGACGGTAAAATTTCTGGGAGGCCACACATTAAGCGCGGTACAGCAGGCAGGCTTTGATAACTGGATCGGTCTGGAAGGATTTTCCTACGGAAATCTGATGCGTGTTCTGGTAGATCCGACGCGTGCGGTAACGCTGGGAAGCAAGGGTGAGTTCGGCTGGGACGGCTGGCTTGGATGCTACATGGAAGTCGTGCCGGAGCAGAATATGACATTTCTGATGATGACCCAGAAAAAAGATGCCGGAACGTACACCCTGTCCCGGAAGATCCGAAATATTATTTTCAGCGAATAACTTTTCATGAGAGTGATTCTCAAGTAAGGCCTTCCGGCCCGTCAGATCAGACGAAAAAAGTGCCGGAAAAGAAACAACTTAACGAATCAGACGGAACATATGAGCAAATTGCTGTAAAACTACGTCGAATTTTGTCCAAAACGGATATTTGCAGTGAGACAGATGTATGCTATTTTAGTGTCAGTCGAAAAGGAAGGCGATTTCATTACTACTTTCAGAAAAAACAGCAAAAAAGGGATATCGTGTAAGTTTTTGACCGATTTTGAAGGAAATAAAAGAAAGAATTCAAAATCATGAAAAGAAGACTAAAAAGCAGAAAGGATGCAGAAAATATGATTTCGTTACCGTTAAAGTTTGATGAAGTAGAGAGTGTAGAAGAATTTGTAAATATGGTGAAACGCCTGGATTACGACGTTGACGTAAAAATAGGACGATGCGTCTTTGATGCGAAATCCCTGATGAGTGTCCTGATGATCGCCGGAAACCCGGATGCGGTTGTGGAAGCCCATACGAACGATATCGAAGCATTTAAAAAGAAATTTAAGGATTACCTTCAGTAAGAAAAAAAGTCGGAAAGGCACTGTGTGTAAGATGCATGGTGTCTTTTTTGATGCACGAAAAAGCGGGTGAAGTATCTTGCCGGGGAGACGTGTGCATGGTAAAATAAAGTCTATTGGGATGGAAATAAGAGAATCAAAAGAACGGGCTGATGTAGAAGAAGTTTTTCGTAAAAAAGGAGGTACAAAGTGGAAGAAGAGAAACTGGAAAGAAGCATCAGAAAATCAGAGATTCCCGGACTTACGAGGGAAGAGGAGGAAGCACAGCTTGCGAAGGTGATCGGGATTGCCGAGCAGAATCTGGAACAGGCGAAGGCAGATATCCGGTCGGCCAATGAGGACCTGGCGGATCTGATGGAGACGTACGACGCAAAAGAGGCGGAAGGCCTGGCGCTCTGGAACAACGCGACGGCGAAGCTGAATGCGTACCAGCACGGCATGGCGCGGCTGGAAAAAGCGAGAAAGAAGCCGTATTTCGGGCGGATTGATTTTCAGGATCCGCGGCTTTCGTTTTTAGAGTCCTATTACATCGGGCGCGTCGGCATTTCCGATGAGAAGGCGGAGCCGGTTGTGCTGGACTGGCGGGCGCCGATTTCCTCCGTCTATTATGAGAACAGCACCGGGCCGTGCAGCTATACGGTGAGTTCAGAGGGTACTTTTTCGATTGATCTGAAAAGAAAGCGGACGTATGAGATTGAAAATGACCATCTGAAAGACTTTTTTGATTCCGATGTGGTAGCGAACGATGAGCTGCTGACAAAGTATCTGGCGAAGAACAAAAAAGCGGTGCTCGGTGAGATCATTGCGACGATCCAGCAGGAGCAGAACCTCATTATCCGCAGATCCCCGAAGACGAATCTGATCGTACAGGGCGTGGCTGGCTCCGGAAAGACGACGGTGGCGATGCACAGGATTTCGTACATCCTCTATAATTACGAGGAGGACTTCCGGCCGGAGGATTTCTATATCATTGGAAGCAACCGTATTCTGCTGAACTACATTACCAGCGTTCTGCCGGAACTCGATGTATACGGCATCCGTCAGATGACGATGGAGCAGCTTTTCATCCGGCTTCTGTATGAGGACTGGGACGAAGAAAAGTACATGGTACACACCATCGACCGCGCGGATGAGAAAAACAGCATAAAGGGCGGAAGCGGCTGGTTTTTCGATCTGGAAAATTTCTGCCGTACGTACGAGGCAGAGCAGATTCCGCGGGAGCCGGTGCGGCTGGAAAAAACGGGAACATTGCTTCTGAACGCCGAGTATATTGATAACTATTGCAGGGAGCAGTCCACACTTTCCATGGAAGGAAAGATGTGCATGCTGAACGAGATCCTGCTGGCAAAATTTGAGAATGAGGTTTCGGGAAAAGAAGTGACGTTTCCGGCGCGCGAAAAAAAGGCGCTGAAGCGGAAATACGAGAAATATTTTGGAGATGGAAAATGGCGGGGATCCATTTTTGATCTCTATTTACAGTTTCTGGAGCAGCAGGCGGAGAAAGGAAAAGCGGTGGAAGTGCCGGAAAACTCCTTTGATGTCTATGATCTGGCGGCGCTGGCATACCTCTATAAGCGGATCAAGGAAAACGATCCCGTGCGCGAGGCGAGCCATGTGGTCATCGACGAGGCGCAGGATTTCGGGATGATGGCGTACCAGGTGCTTCATTACTGTCTGCGTGACTGTACGTATACCATTATGGGAGATACGTCGCAGAATATCCATTTTTTCTACGGCCTGAACGACTGGGAGGAGCTGAAAAAGCTGATTCTGACCGGTACGTACGATGCGTTCGGCGTTCTGCGGAAGAGTTACCGGAACACGGTGGAGATCTCCGATTTTGCAAATGAAATCATGCGGCACGGGGATTTTGCGATTTATCCGGTGGAGCCGGTGCTGCGGCATGGAACGGCGGTGCAAAAGGAAGCGTTTGTGGATGAGGCTGCGCTTCTGGCAGCTGGAGTGCAGAAGATCAAAGCGTGGCAGGAGCAGGGATATGAGACAATTGCCGTTGTATGCCGGGATGAGGCAGAAGCGGCTGCGACGGCGCGGAAGCTGAAAAAATATGTGCCGGTTGTGGAGGAGGATCTCGAGACGGCAGAATTTGGCGAGGGCGTGATGGTGCTTCCGGTTGCGTATACGAAGGGACTCGAGTTTGACGCGGTGCTGCTTCTTGATCCGACAGAAGAAAAATATCCGGAGAATGACGGACAGGTAAAGCTGCTTTATGTAGCGGCAACGCGTGCGCTGCATGAGCTGGCAGTGCTGTATACGGGAAAACTCACAGGAATCCTTGCAAAGAAAGCGCCAAAGGGCCGTCACAACCAGGAATTTGCCATGGAGACGCTGACGAAGGCGAAGGAGTATGAGAAGGTTTCGCTGACGCAAAAAGAGACGCGTGAGGAGAACCGCGCGATCGGCATCCAGGAGATGGACGAGCGGAACAGCCACGGACCAAAAAGGATTGTAATTAAGCCGGAGCAGATACCGGGAAGGGCGCCTGGAAATACAAGCACGACGGGAACAGCGGTGATGCCAAAAAGCAGTACGGGCATGCGGAAAGCAGCGGCAGAAACAGGAAAAGAAATTGCCGCAAAGACGATGCAGCAGCGTGCGCCGGAAGGAGTTTCTGCTGTCTTTGCCGGTGCCGCCTACCGTGGAAAGACAGGCGGCAAAGCACCGGGCAGCAGACCGGCGACTGCAGGAATACAGTCAGAAAAAGCTGAACAGCCAGAGCACATGAATACATCGCCCTACGCTTTTGGGGCAATTCCGGAAAATGAACTGCTGCGCATGAAGGGGCATTCGAGGATCAAGTGCGCGGTGAAATGGGCAAAGAAAGGAAAAGCAGCGGTTGAGATGGCGAGCATGTACGGCATTCTGCGCATCACGCCGATTACGCCGGAGGTCATCCGCATCAGCTTCGTAAAAGGTGTGACGGCAAAAGTCCAGGACACGTACTGGAAGCCAAAGGCGGATACCTTGTTCCCCTGGAGTGCAAAGGAATCGAAGACGGCGGTTCTTGTCGAGACAGAGAAGCTGCGTGTCATGGTGGAAAAAAAGGACGGCGCGGTGCAGTTCTTTACGCCGGATCACAAACTGGTTCTTTCCGAGAAACGAGACGAGCCGCGCATGATCGACGGCGGCATGACATGGACATTTTTTGACTGGAGCGGTTCCGAAAAGCTGAAAGCCAAGGGCATTCTCTCGACAGAGTGGCTGGATCTGACCGCGAAGGCGCGCTACGTCTCGTTTGGCGGAAAGCAGGCGCGGATGCCGCTTGTCGTCTCAAACCGCGGCTATGGTATTGCAGCCGCCGCTTCCAGAACGGCACTGCTGTGCAATGTGCGGACGTTTGGAACGTATCTTCATACCGCCGGGGACGGACAGATTGATTATTACTTTATTCTCGGAAAAGACCGGGATGAAATTATAAAACAGTATAAAGAGCTATAAAAGGAGCAGACATTTCATGAAAACTCTGGTAATTGCAGAAAAACCATCTGTGGCACGCGATATTGCACGCGTGCTCGGATGTGCGAAAAAAGAAAACGGAGCACTGGAAGGAAACCAGTACATTGTGACCTGGGCGCTCGGCCACCTTGTGACCTTAAAAGACCCGGAGGACTATGATAAAAAGTATAAGGAATGGAATATGGCAGTTCTGCCGATGATGCCGGAGAAACTGCAGATCAAGGTCATTCCGCAGACGGGAAAACAGTATCACGCTGTGACGACACAGCTTGCGCGGAAAGATGTCGGTGAGGTGGTCATTGCGACAGATGCCGGCCGTGAAGGCGAGCTGGTGGCGCGGTGGATTCTTGACAAGGCGCACAATCAGAAGCCGTGTAAGCGTCTCTGGATTTCGTCCGTTACCGACAAGGCAATCCGTGAGGGATTTGCCAGCCTGAAAGATGCGAAAGAGTACGATAATCTCTACCGGGCTGCTGTTTCCCGTGCAGAGGCGGACTGGCTTGTCGGCATTAACGCAACGCGGGCACTGACATGCAAATACAATGCACAGCTTTCCTGCGGCCGTGTGCAGACACCGACGCTCGCCATGATTGCACAGCGCGAGCAGGAAATCCGAGAATTTGTCCCGAAGCCGTACTACACCGTAATGGCAGCAGCAGGCGGCGCAGTATACACCTGGAAGGACGAAAAATCGGGCGGGACACGGATTTCTGATCCGGAAAAGGCAAAGCAGATCGCAGAAAAAGCAAAACGGTATCCGCTTATCCTGCAAAAAGTAGAAAAGAAGAAAAAACAGAAAGAGGCGCCGCTGCTCTACGATCTGACGGAGCTGCAGCGCGATGCCAGTGCACGGTTCGGTTATTCGGCAAAACAGACCCTGAATCTGATGCAGAGCCTCTATGAGACGCACAAAGTCCTCACGTATCCGCGGACGGATTCGCGGTATCTGACAAAGGATATTGTACCGACTTTAAAAGAGCGCCTCGATGCCGTGAGTATCGGACCGTACAAGACGCTGGCACAGCAGGCGAAGCGCCGTCCGCTGAAGGAAAAGCCAGGTTTTGTGAATGATGCAAAGGTTTCCGATCACCACGCCATTATCCCGACGGAGCAGTATGTGCAGCTTTCTGCACTTTCCAATGAGGAACGCCGCATTTATGATCTCGTGGTGCGCCGTTTTCTTGCGGTGCTGCTGCCGCCCTGCGTATACGAGGAGACTGTGATCCAGGCTTCCATCGAAAAAGAATGCTTTACGGCGCGTGGAAAGCGCATGGTCGAGAAAGGCTGGCAGGAGGCGTACGAGGATAACCGGTATGACGACGAGGACGAGGCGAAAGAAGAGGTGCGGGAGCAGAATCTGCCGCTTTTGCAGGCAGGCATGAAGTTCGACCAGCCAAAGATCAGCCTCCGGGAGGGAAAGACAAAGCCGCCGGCACGCTTTACGGAAGGAACGCTGCTTTCCGCGATGGAGAATCCGGTCCGTTACATGGAAAACCGCGACAGCAGTCTTGTGAAAACGATCGGCGAGGCGGGCGGCCTTGGAACGGTTGCGACCCGCGCAGATATCATTGAGAAGCTGTTCCGCAGCTTTCTGCTGGAGAAAAAGGGGAATGAGATCTATCTGACCTCGAAAGCACGCCAGCTTCTGAAGCTGGTGCCGGCGGATCTCAAAAAGCCGGAGCTGACGGCAAGCTGGGAGATGCAGTTAAACGAAATCGCAAAGGGAAAGAAGCGGCGCGATGCCTTTATGAAAGAGATCCGGAGCTACACGGTGGAACTGATTGAGGAAATCAAAACGGAAGAGGGAACATTCCGCCATGATAACCTGACAAACAAGAAGTGCCCGAACTGCGGAAAACGGCTGCTGGCAGTCAATGGAAAGAATGCAAAGATGCTCGTCTGCCAGGACAGAGAGTGCGGCTACCGTGAAACGGTTTCCCGTACGACGAATGCGAGATGCCCGGTCTGCCATAAGCGCATGGAGATGATCGGAAAAGGCGAGGATGCGACGTTTGTCTGCTCCTGCGGGCACAAGGAGCGCATGACAAAATTCCAGGAGCGCCGCAAAAAAGAGGGCGGAGGCGTGACGAAGCGGGATGTGGCAGCCTACCTGAAAAAACAGAAAAAAGAGGCCGAAGAGCCGGTAAACAATGCATTTGCCGCGGCATTAAAAGGAATCAAATTATAAAAAACGGAGCGTGTCTGCCAGAATGGAAAAAGCGATGGCAGGCGCGCTTCTTTTGTTAAAATCGTAGAGAAAAGAGTCAAAAAAATAGATTGTTTTATGCAGAGTTATGCCGTAAAATAGAAACAAATGGGATAGAAAACCAAAAATTCTGAAAATAAAAAACAGGAGGTTTTTCAATGAAACAGACAGATTTGGAAAAGCTGCTGGCGGATATGTCGCTGAAAGAGAAAGTGGACCAGATGCTTCAGTTAAGCGGAGCATTTTATCTGGGAGATGAAAACAGCGTTCTGACCGGTCCGGCAAACGATATGGGAATCGGAAAAGAGGATCTGGAGATGGCAGGCTCCATTCTGGGAGCAGCAGGCGCCGATACGATGAAAAAACTGCAGGACGACTATATGGCAAAACAGCCGCATCACATCCCGATGCTGTTTATGATGGATGTCATTCACGGCATGAAGACCATTTTCCCGGCGCCGCTGGCGCAGGGAGCCACTTTTGATCCGGAACTCTCCGGCGAGTGCGCGTCTGCAGCCGCAAAAGAAGCATCCGCGGCCGGACTTCACGTTACCTTTTCTCCGATGGTTGACCTTGTGCGCGATGCGAGATGGGGCCGCGTTGTGGAATCCACAGGCGAAGATCCGTACCTGAACAGCCGCTTTTCCGAGGCGATCGTAAAAGGCTTCCAGGGCGATGATTTAAAAACACCGGGAAAAGTTGCCTCCTGCATCAAACACTTTGCAGGCTACGGCGGAGCAGTCGCAGGAAGAGATTACAACACCGTAGAGCTCTCAGAGCATACCTTCCGTGAATTCTATCTTCCGGCATACAAAGCAGGCATTGATGCGGGCGCAGCGATGGTGATGACATCATTCAACACGATCAACGGCGTTCCGGCGAGCACCAACAAATGGCTGATGCGCGATATCCTGCGCGGCGAGATGGGATTTGACGGCGTGCTGATTTCTGACTTTGCAGCCATTCTGGAAACCGTTGCCCACAGAAGCTCGGAAGATGCCGCCGATGCAGCGAAAAAAGCGCTGGAGGCAGGCGTGGATATTGATATGATGACATCCGTTTACGCCGCAAACCTCTGCCGTCTCGTAGAAGAAGGTGAAGTGGACGAGCATCTGATTGACGAGTGCTGCCTGCGGATTCTGGAGCTGAAAAACAAACTGGGACTGTTTGAAAATCCATATAAAGATGCGGATGCCGAGAAAGAGAAAGCATACAACCTCTGCCCGGAGCATCGTGCACTGGCGAAAAAAGCAGCGGAGGAATCCTTCGTCCTGCTGAAAAACGACGGTGTACTGCCGCTCGACACTGCGAAAAAGATCGCATTTGTCGGCCCGTATACCAACAATCATGAAATCAAGAGCAGTTGGTCCTTCACCGGCGACAGCAAGGACTGCGTGACGATTCAGGAAGCAGCCGAGAAAGTATTCGACGCATCACGCACCACGTATGCGGAAGGATGCCCGGTTATCGGAAACGATGTGGAGCTGATCGGATTTACCGAGACGACACCGAAAAAATACAGTGAGGAAGAGCTTGCTGCCATGGAGCAGAGCGCACTACAGGCAGCAAAAGAGGCCGATCTCGTGGTCATGCCGATGGGTGAGCATTATCTGCAGAGCGGCGAGGCGACCAGCCGTGCCATGATCGATGTGCCGGAGATTCAGATGGAGCTGTTCCGAAAAGTGATGGCCGTTAACCCGAATGTTGTTGTTGTTCTGTTCAATGGCCGTCCGCTTGATCTGCGTGAGATCAGTGCAAAAGCAAAAGCCGTTCTCGAGGTATGGTTCCCGGGAACAGAGGGCGGAAGTGCCGTTGTGGATGTTCTGACCGGAAAGAAAAATCCATCCGGCCATCTGCCGATGAGCTTCCCGTACTGCGTGGGCCAGGCGCCGGTCAGCTACAACGAGTATTCCACCGGAAGACCGAATCTGCCGGGCATGAAAGAGCGGTTCCGCTCCAAATATCTCGATATTCCGAACGCACCGCTGTATCCGTTTGGTTACGGACTTTCCTATACCACGTTTGATATTTCCGCGGTAACACTGGATCAGAACGAGATGGATAAAAACGGCAGAATTGCAGCGCATGTGACCGTGAAAAATACAGGTGATACGGCTGGCTGTGATGTTGTACAGCTGTACATCCGTGATGATTATTCCGATGTGGTTCGTCCGGTGCGAGAGCTGAAAGGCTTCCGAAGAGTAGAGCTTGCTCCGGGCAAAGAGCAGGAAGTGACCTTCTATATTACCGAAGAAGATCTGCGCTACTACCGTCTCGACGGAACCTTTGGAAGCGAGCCTGGAACGTTTACCGTATTTGTCGGTGACAGCAGCACGACGGAAAACAGTGCGGTATTTACACTGAAATAAATGCAGCAGGAAAAAGGAGAAAACTTATGGAGAAAACAACGAAAAACGGAATCCACCGCATCACACAGGCAGACGGAAAAACGATTGCCTGGGCGGAGGAGTCCGGTGTAAAGGTATTGGAAAAAGATGGATATTACTTTAAAGATCTTGCAAAAACCGGCGAACTGCTGCCGTACGAGGACTGGCGTCTTTCCGATGAGGAGAGAGCGGCAGACCTTGCGGGTCGTCTTTCGATTGAAGAGATTGCAGGCCTTATGCTGTACTCGCCGCACCAGGCGGTACCGCCGATGCCGGGCGGACCATTCCAGGGAACGTTTGACGGAAAAACGTATCTCGAATCCGGCAAAGAGCCGTATGCCATTTCTGACCAGCAGAAGGAATTTCTGGAGGACGAGCACATCCGCCATATCCTGCTGACGAACGTAGAAAGCCCGGAGATTTCCGCAAAATGGAGCAATGAGCTGCAGAAACGGGCGGAGACACTGCCGTATGGTATTCCGATCAACCTCTCCTCTGATCCGCGGAACGGAGCAAAGGATTCCGGCGCAGAGTTCAAGAGCGGCGGAAGCGAGATCAGCAAATGGCCGGAGGGTGTCGGCTTTGCAGCATGCTTTGACCCGGAAGTAGCCGGACAGTTTGCAAAGGATGCCTCCCGTGAATACCGGGCACTCGGCATCACAACGGCACTCGGACCGCAGATCGACCTCTGCACCGAGCCGAGATGGATGCGCTTTGTCGATACGTTAGGCGAAGAAGTGGAGATGTCCAAAAAGCTTACCAAAGCGTACTGTGACGGTATGCAGACAACGGAAGGGGAAGCAGACGGCTGGGGAAAAGACAGCGTCAACACGATGGTCAAACACTGGCCGGGCGGCGGCACCGGAGAGGCCGGACGCGATGCACACTATGCATTCGGACAGTTTGCCGTTTATCCGACCGGAAATTTTGAGGAGCATTTAAAACCGTTTACCGAGGCAGCCTTCCACCTGGACGGACCGACCGACTGCGCATCCGCGGTTATGCCGTACTACACCGTATCCTACGGCGTGGACAAGAAAAACGGCAAGAACGTCGGAAACTCCTACAGCGAGTACCTGATCAAGGATCTGCTGCGCGGAAAATATGAATTCAAAGGCATTGTCTGCACCGACTGGGGCATCACCCAGGATCCGGAGAAGACGATTGAGGGATTTGGAAGCCGCTGCTACGGCGTGCAGGATATGACCGAGGCAGAACGGTGTCTGCTGGCGATCACAAACGGCGTTGACCAGTTCGGCGGAAACAGCGAGTCCGGTCCGATTGTCGAGGCGTATAAGATCGGCTGTGAGAAATACGGCGAGAAAGCGATGCGTGAGCGCATGGAGCTGTCCGCCAAACGTCTTCTGATCAACATTTTCCACTGCGGTTTGTTTGAGGACCCGTATCTTGATCCGGAAGAATCCGCAAAGATTGTAGGATGCGAAGAGTTCTGCCGCCATGGCTATGAGGCACAGCAGAAATCCATCGTCCTGCTGAAAAACAGTGCGAAACGCGCACCGGAAGGACAGAAGGGTGTGCTGCCGCTGAAGAAAGGTTTGAAGGTTTATATTCCGGAGAGAAAGATCGGACCGTCCAAAGCGTTCTTCCGCATCGATCTGCCGGCAAAAACCGAAGATCCGCTGCCGGATGGACTGCCGTCCAAGTACGGTACACGCGTGGCATCACCGGAGGAGGCCGATGTGGCGCTGGTATTTATCGAAAGCCCGGCATGCAACCCGTATTCCACCGAAGATCTTGCGAACGGCGGCAACGGCTATCTGCCGATTACACTGCAGTACCGCCCGTATACGGCGAAAAAAGCGCGTGAGGTGAGCATTGCCGGCGGTGATTTCCGCGAGAATTTCACGAATCGCAGCTATCTTGGAAAGACAAACACTGCCTACAACGAGGCTGATCTCGACAATATTCTCGAATGCCGCCGCGCGATGGGCGACAAGCCGGTGATCGTCTGCGCAACCGTCAACAACCCGATGGTGATGCATGAATTTGAAGCCGAAGCCGATGCGATCGTCGCAGAGTTCGGTGTTTCGAGAGCCGCTGTGCTCGACGTTGTCTTCGGCGGTTACAACCCGACCGGCCGTCTGCCGATCCAGATGCCGAAGGATATGGATGCGGTTGAGGAGCAGAGCGAGGACCGTGCGTTGGATATGGAAACCTATATTGACAGCGAAGGACATAACTATGACTACGGTTATGGCATGAATTACGAAGGCGTTCTTCCTGCATGGAAAAAGTAAAAGAATAACAGAAAACCTGATCGGCACCGGGACCGCGTGTGTTTCGGTGCTGATATTGGAAACAAAAGACAGAATAAGGAGGACTTAAAAAGAGATGATTGTTCCAAAATATTTCGAAGATTTCGATCACCTGCATGTGAATACCATGCCGAACCGTGCCTACTACATTCCGGCATCCCGCCGCATGGAGGATCTGGTGGAGAACCGGGAGGCGTCGGACCGCTTTTTTCTGCTTTCCGGTGACTGGAAATTCCGCTATTTTACCAGTGTTTACGATGTAAAAGAGGAGTTTTTCGCAGAAGGATACGACACTTCTGCATTCGAGACGATTCCGGTGCCGTCCGTCTGGCAGAATTATGGCCATGACCACCATCAGTATACGAACGTCCGCTACCCGTTCCCGGTGGATCCGCCGTATGTGCCGTATGAGAACCCGTGCGGTGCGTACGTGAGAACGTTCGAGTGGAAAAAACAGGAGGAAGCACCGAGGGCATTCCTGAATTTTGAGGGCGTGGATTCCTGTTTCTACGTGTGGATGAACGGCAGCTTCGTCGGCTACAGCCAGGTGTCTCATTCTACGAGTGAATTTGATGTAACAGACTTCTTAAAAGATGGCACCAACACCATCGCCGTACTGGTGCTGAAATGGTGCGATGGAAGCTATCTCGAGGATCAGGACAAATTCCGCATGAGCGGCATTTTCCGCGATGTCTATCTGCTTGCAAGACCAGAAAAAGGCATCCGCGATTACTTTGTAAAGGCAGCGCCGGACGCATCGTACCAGAATGGAGAAGTTTCGATTGCGATTACCTGGAATGACGGGGAACCGCAGGAAGGAACGGCAAAGCTGTTTGATACAGAAAATCATCTTGTGGCAGAGGCAGCGTTTGGCGGCGATACGGTTCAGATGCATGTAAAAGATGCACATCTGTGGAATGCCGAGGAGCCGTATCTGTATACGCTGGTGCTGGAGACGGCGGGTGAGGTGATCACGGATCATGTCGGCATCCGTGAGATCCACGCGAAGGACGGTGTGCTGTACCTGAACGGCGTGAAGATCAAATTCCACGGAACAAACCGCCACGACAGCGATCCGGTGACGGGATTTGCAATCAGCCTTGCACAGATCAAAAAAGATCTGAAGGTAATGAAAGAGCACAACATCAATGCGATCCGGACCAGCCATTACCCGAATGCGCCGTACTGTTATCAGCTTTATGACCGTCTCGGTTTTTATGTCATCGATGAGGCGGACAATGAGAGTCACGGCACAGAGGAAATTTATGCGAATTACACGAGCTGGGAAGAGTATGCGAAGAACTGGAATAAACTAATTGCGAACAATCCGGTATTTACCGAGGCAACCGTAGACCGCACACAGCGTTGCGTAGAGCGCGATAAAAACCGCCCGAGCGTTGTCATCTGGTCGATGGGAAATGAGTGCGCATACGGCTGTACCTTCGAGGCGGCCTTAAAGTGGACGAAGGAATTTGATCCGACGCGACTGACGCACTATGAGTCGGCACGGTATGTGGATGATCCGAAGAAATACGATTACAGCAACCTCGATCTCTACAGCCGCATGTATCCATCACTCGAGGAGATCAAAAAAGAGCTGGTGGAGTACGGGGATAAGCCGTATATCATGTGCGAATACTGCCATGCGATGGGCAACGGCCCGGGAGATCTTGAAGACTACTTTGAACTGATCCACAGCGAGGAGAAGATGTGCGGCGGCTTTATCTGGGAGTGGTGCGACCACGCGATTGATATGGGAAAAACGATCGAGGGAAAGAAGATGTACGCGTACGGCGGCGACCACAACGAGTATCCGCACGACGGCAACTTCTGCATGGACGGACTTGTTTATCCGGACCGCACACCGCATACGGGACTGATGGAATTTAAAAACGTGTATCGTCCGGTGCGCGTGACGGGATATGATGCCGAAAAGGGTACACTGACCATCAAAAACTATATGAATTTTGTGAATCTGAAAGATTACGCTGTGCTCGGCTATGAGGTGCTTGTGGACGGCGAAGTGACGGAGAGCGGCAAGATTACAGATGAAGCACTGCTGGAGCTTGCGGCAGGCTGTGAGAAGACGATTCCGCTTGCCATTTCCGTGCCGGAGCAGGGAAAATGTGCGCTGAAGGTTACCTGGTATCAGAAACAGGCCACTGAGGTGCTGCCGGAGCAGTTCGAACTGGGATTTGAAGAAGTTCCGGTGAAAACGAAAGACAATCAGAACCAGAAGGCAAAAGAGATGATGAAGCGCCCGGAGGGAACGGTTTCGTTTGGATGGAAAGAGGACGATCATTATCTGACGGTATCGACGGAACAGTTCAGCTATACCTATAATAAGTTCACCGGCCTGTTCGAGAAAATGTGCTATGCCAACCAGAATCTGCTCGACCGCCCGATGGAGCTGAACATCTGGCGTGCGCCGACAGACAATGACCGCAATATCAAGAATACCTGGATGCGTGCGCAGTATGACCGCACCGTGACGCGGGCGTATGAGACAACGGCAAAAGAAGAAAACGGCTGCGTGGAGATCGAGACAAGCTATTCGATTTCGTCTCCGGCTCTGCAGCGGATCCTTGCAGGTGTGATCAAATGGACAATTTACAGCGACGGAACGACCGATGTCCATGTGGAAGCAAAGAAAGACCCGGTATTCCCGGTTCTGCCGCGTTTTGGCCTGCGCCTGTTCCTGCCGGAATCGTTTGCAGAACTGACCTACTGCGGCCTCGGTCCGGTGGAGAGCTACGTGGATAAGCACCAGGCAAGCTATCACGGCGTTTTCCACAGCACACCGGCAGAACAGCAGGAAGACTATATCCGCCCGCAGGAGAACGGCAGCCACTACGACTGCGATTATGCAAGTCTTGCCAGTGATCGTGCGGTATTGACGGCAGTGGGCGAGAAAACCTTCTCATTCCAGGCATCTATTTACACGCAGGAGGAGCTGACCGCGAAAGCCCACAACTATGAGCTTCGGCCGTGCGGAAGCACTGTTTTCTGCATCGACTACCGCCAGGCCGGGATCGGATCGGCAAGCTGCGGACCGATGCTGCTGGAAAAATATCAGCTGAAAGAAACCGAAATCAGCTTCGATGTGCGGCTGAAACCGGAACTTCTGTAAAGTGTAGAATTTGAAAAATAAGAAAAGCGCTGTGCCCTCTCTCTGAAAGGTGAGGGAACGGCGCCTTTTTAAATACAGGATTATAATGGACGAAATTATAATTCAAATCCAATCCAGGTGATTCTGGAAAGAGAAAAGGGAAGGAGAAAATTAAGCATGAGTGAAATTACAAGAGATGAGGCATTTACTTTATTAAAAAAATACAACAAAGATCCCTTCCATATTCAGCATGCGCTTACCGTAGAGGCCGTGATGAAATGGTATGCAAGAGAGCTTGGATATGGGGCAGAAGAGGAGCACTGGGGTATTGTCGGACTGCTGCATGACATTGATTTTGAGCTGTATCCGGCAGAGCACTGCCTGAAAGCACCGGAGCTTCTGCGGGAAGGCGGCGTGTCGGAAGATATCATTCATGGTGTCGTTTCCCATGGCTGCGGCATTACCATTGAGTGCGGCGTCACACTGGATGTGGAGCCGGTGCATGAGATGGAAAAAGTTCTGTTTGCAGCAGATGAGCTGGCGGGACTGATCTGGGCAGCTGCGCTGATGCGGCCTTCGAAGAGCACAAAAGACATGGAACTGAAATCCCTGAAGAAAAAATATAAGAGCAAAGGCTTTGCGGCTGGATGTTCGCGGGAAGTCATTGAGCGGGGCGCCGAGCAGCTTGACTGGCCGCTGGAAAAACTGCTGACTATGACAATGCAGGCCATGGCTGACAGCGAGGATGAGATCAACCGGGAAGTAGAAGCGGAGCAGAACGCATAAAAAACTGCCCGAATTTCAACAGAAAAACTGGAATTCGGGCAGTTTTTTTATGCATGGCGCATCTTTTTCCCAGGCATTACCATTTCTTTTTTCGTCAGACGGTAAAATTCTACATGATTTCCAATGAATTTTTGAACCAGAGATACGGTTCGTCCCGTCATAAAAGCACAGAAGAAAGTTCCGATGCCGATTCCGTAAAGATGGTGAAGGATTACAAGGGACAGGATTACGGTCGTTGTCAGACAGGTGAGATCAAAGGTTGTCTTGATCTGGTTATACTTTTTATGCAGAAGTTCCGACAGATCCCGCGGAAAAATATCGGTCGGGACAATCGGCAGCAGGCAGTTGTTGGCGAGGCAGATGCCGAAGCACATCAGAAGAAATCCGGTGAAAAAGCAGACCACATTCAGCGACAGAACATTTGGCAGCAGGGTAACCCAGGTATTGTGTACATCGATCATTTTTCCGAATCCGATGCCGACAACAAAAGAAAACAGACAGCCGGGACAGAACGAACGCTTCAGGACCATCAGGGTGATGACAAGCAGCGTTTGAAAGATATAGTTCCACGTTCCGAAACTGAAAACTGGAAACGCTGTGCTGAGGATGAGCGGCACGGAGGAAATTGTTGAAATTCCAAATACGCTTTTTGACATCAGATCAATGGCAAGAGGGTTGATCAGAAGCACGATCAGAAGCGCCGCTTCGCCTGGAAGATGAAATTTTCTGGTATTCATGAGTAAAAATCCTTCTTTCCTGAGAATGAAATTACGTTAAGGTCTTGAAACTATGCTTATTATAGACACAGAAACCGATAAAAACAAATGATTATTTTGAATGAATTGATTCTAAAATTAAATGAAAAGTGGTATGATAGATGCAGAACAGGAAAAGAGGCTATCTATGAATATCGAGTATTTAAAATATTTTGCAGAGCTGGCAAAACTGCAGCACTACGGAAAAGCGGCAAAAGCGCTGAATATTTCCCAGCCGGGGCTCAGCCATGCGATCAAGACACTGGAGGACGAGTACGGTGTTCCGCTCTTCCAGAAAGAAGGACGAAACGTGAGCCTGAGCCGCTACGGAAAAGAATTGATGCAGGATGTCGAGGAGATTCTGGACGCATATCTTCGAATGGAGGAGCGGGCGGCAGGCCTTCGGACGGAAGAAAAGACAGTGCGGATCGGAACCGTATATCCGCTCGCGGCAGGAACAATACCACATATGCTGCGGGAATTCGGCGCGACCTTCCCGTTTATCATCTACAACCGCCTGACCCCAGAGATCGAGGAGGGTCTGCTGGATGGAAAATACGATATCGGCTTCTGCTCAGAACTGCTGAAATCCGAAGAACTCGAATATTATCCCCTCCGGGAATCTTACATCGCGGCCGCCGTCCCGGAAGGTCATCCGCTGGAGGGGAAAGAGAACATCACACTAAAAGAAGCAGCCAAGTATCCGCAGGTCATGTTTTCCAGGACGAGCGGCTTCCGCAGCCTCCAAGAGCAGATCTTCGCCGAACAGGGCATCCAGGTAAAACCCGTGTGTGAGGCCGAAGAAATCGAAGTCATCACCGGCCTTGTGGAAAATGGTTTTGGAATATCTATCCTCCCCTACATGGACATCGTCCGCCTCCATCACATCACCGCAATCCCGGTGCGGACCTCAAGCTGGAAATCAAAATTCTACATCGCCAGAAGAAAATACGGAATCCGCACAGCGCAGGAAGAGGCGTTTTTTCAGCATTGGAGGAAATGACGGGCAGGAAATTTTATGGTATAGTAAAACAAAATCTAAGTGAAAAAGGTGAGATACAAAATGATCAGTGAAAAAATTTTTGAGCTAATTCTTCGAAACGGCATGACCCAGAAAGAATTCTCCGAAGAAACCGGAATTTCCCAGAGCACCATCAGCGACTGGAAAAGAAAGGGCACGAATCCGTCGGCGGATAAAATACTGAAAATCTGCGAAGTGCTGAAGGTTACGCCGTATGAACTTCTGGGGGAGAATGAGACAGAGCGAAATGCGGGAAATCCGGAAATGAGCGCAGGAAATGAAACAGAAAAAATCATTCTGGAAGGCTTTCGGAATCTGTCAGACAGAAAAAAAGAACGAATCCTGGGATATCTGGCAGCATTGCAGGAGGATTAAGATGAAACAGAAACCATCATATCTGCCAAAGAAATATAAGTATTCTGCCCGTTCCGGCAATCTGAAAGCGGAGGCAGTGGGGGTTGTGAAAGGGGAGAAGCATTTTCCGGTTTTTGAAGGAGATGTTGTTTTTAAACCGCTTACAAAATCTAAACCGCTGTCTACGCCGCTGTTCGCCTATGCTGAGGTTTTCTGGTCATGGGTGATTGATGCGTATTTTATGCCGGCGCCGCAGTATCAGCTTGCGTTTTGCGAAGGGTATGAGGCGGAGGTGGAGAAATATTACGATTATGGAACAGTTTCACCGATGATTTACGGGGAAGGAGAACATCTGCTGAATCTGCTGGAGTTCTTTCGAAAATATCCTGACGACAAAGTCCATATTGATGACTACGTCAATTACTGCCAGATGTTCTACGACTACACCGAAATCCTCGAATCCGACTATTTCCAGACCCACCCGGCGATGGCGGAGGAGCTGGTACTGCAGATTCTCGTTTCGATTTTGAAAGGCGATCAGAACTACCATTACGAAAACATCGCATTTGTCTGCCGTGAAGACGATAAGATTCTGCGTCTGGCGCCGATGATTGATCATGAGTTTTCAACATATTTCATGTTCCCGGACAGTATGCCGCGGCAGATGTACTGGTTTGAACAGCTTGCGCGGTCCATTCAGGGGGATGAAGTACAGCTGGGAGAGTTTGATTATCTGACGAACGAAACAGAACGTCATCTGATGGAGAAAAGCGCAACATGTCTGCACAAAAATCTGATATACATCAGAGAACATTATCCTGAAGTCTGTCAGGTGTTTCTGGAAAAATTGAGCAGACTGGAAAAGAATCTAAAAGAAAAGAAAGAGCTGTTTGAACTGGAAAAAGGCCCGGGCTACCCCGAGACGGCCAATTCAGATGCTTATCTGATCGGCAAAGCACGGTACAAAGACCATGACGAAAAAAAAGCCAGAGAGTATGAAGTGAAATACAGCGGAAAAGAAAAGCAGATCAATTTTGAAGTCGTAAACAGCGTATCGGTTTATGAAATTAAAAAAATTATGCAGCAGATGCGGGAAATCCTTGAAAAATAAGCATCTGTAACCGCCAGTTGACACATTTCCAGCCCGATTTGGTAGAAGGCAACCGGAAAAAATGATAGGATTTGAAGCAGAAACAGCCAATCCATTTCCAAAACAGAAATGAATAGAATGGCTGTGAGCTGCAGCAAAAAGATTACTGAAAAAGAGCTGGAAAACAGAAGAAAACAAATATGATTTTGGCAGAAAAAATCACAGAAGCGAGAAAGAAAAATGGATGGTCACAGGAAGAGATGGCGGAGAAACTTTCCGTCTCGCGGCAGGCGGTATCCAAATGGGAGAGTGCACAGTCCACGCCGGATTTGCAGAAAGTGCTCCGTCTTGCTGAAATCTTTGGTGTCAGCACCGACTATCTGTTAAAAGACGAATTAAAATCAGAGACAGGAACAGAAATACTGGAATACGCCGCAGAGGAGTCATCCGTGCGGAGTGTATCGATGGAAGAAGCAAACGCGTTCATGGAATGGAGACGGAAAACAGGGCCGACACTCGCCGGAGCTGTTGCGCTCTGTATCATCAGCCCGGCGCTGCTGATCTTCCTTGCCGGACTTTCCGATTCCCATATAGAAAACATCAGCGAAAACATGGCAACGGGAGCAGGCATCTCCGTTTTGTTGTTGCTGGTTGCCGCTGCTGTTGTGATTTTCGTATCCTACAGTATTCACGGACAGCAGTATGAATATCTGGAAAAGGAGAGAATAGAAACTGCCTATGGTGTAACCGGCCTTGTTCAGGAACGGAAAAAGGACTACGAAAGCACCTTTACCAGAGGAATCGCCGCCGGTGTTACCCTCTGTATTCTGGCAGTTATCCCGATGTTCGCTGCCATTGCATTCAGCCAGCCGGACTACATCATCACAGCCACCGTATCCATCCTGCTGCTTCTGGTCGCCGTTGGTGTCTTTTTCATTGTGCGGGTCAGCACCATAAATGGAAGCTACGTCATCCTGCTGCAGGAAGGCGAATATACACCGGAAGAAAAACGATACAAAAAGAAAACAGAAGTTTTTACAACCGCCTACTGGTGTATTGTCACCGCCATCTATCTTGTATGGAGCTTCCAGACGAGAGAATGGGATAAAACCTGGATCCTATGGGCTGTTGCCGGTGTTCTGTTCGGCGGTGTGAGGGCAGTTATGCGGGGCAGAATAAAAGAAAAATAAAAAACAGAGAAAAACGATTTTTCTGTCGCAAAATCCCTCTCTGACGTGTTAAAATAAAACATAATACGTTTGGCAGAAAAGAGGGAATTGAGTATGAAATATGCCTACAAAAACGGAAAAATCCTAAACGGAACGAAAGATATGCAGGTTCAGACCGGTCTGATCATTCTGACGGAAGGAGAAAAAATCGCAGCGATTGTCCCGGAAGAAACCAGACTTTCCGGCTATACGGAGATAGATCTGCAGGGAAAATACATCATGCCCGGACTGATCAACATGCATGTCCATCTCGCAGGCAATGGAAAACCGCAGAAGAAGCAGCGCGACAACGCAAAACTCGTCAAAACCCTGATGAGCAACAGAATTTCCCGCGCGATCGCCTACCGCATGGTAGCAGGCTTCGCAAAAGATGAACTGCTAAGCGGCGTTACCACGATCCGCACGGTCGGTGGTCTTGGCACTTTCGATACACGGCTGCGCGATGAAATCAAAGCCGGTAAAAAGACCGGCCCGAGAATCCTTGCCGCAAACGAGGGAATCTCTGTACCGGGCGGGCACATGGCAGGTTCGGTAGCGATCGCAGCAGAGAGTATCGATGCGGCAGTCGCCCATGTAGATGAGGCAAAATGCGAAAATGTCAACCTGATCAAGCTGATGATCACCGGCGGTGTGCTGGATGCCAAAGAAAAAGGCGTTCCGGGAGAACTCAAAATGGCACCGGAAATGGTAAAAGCCGTCTGTAACCGGGCGCATGCACTCGGCTATCAAGTCGCCGCCCATGTCGAATCGCCGCAGGGTGTCCGCGTGGCACTGGAAAACGGTGTGGATTCGATCGAGCACGGTGCAAAAATGGATGACGATATGATTCGCCTGTTCAAAGAAAAGAATGCATTTCTATGTACGACACTGTCCCCGGCCCTGCCGTATGCGCTGTTCGACCGTTCCATCACCAACGCAACTGAGATAGAGCAGTTCAATGGTAACGTTGTTTTCGAAGGAATCATAGATTGTGCGAAAAAAGCCATCGCCAACGACATCCCCGTCGTCCTCGGAAACGATGTCGGCTGTCCGTGGATCACGCAGTACGACTTCTGGCGGGAACTCTTTTACATCCATAAATATGTCGGCGTCTCCAACGCCTTCGCGCTTTACACCGCAACCGCCCGCGCCGCCGAAATGGCCGGAATCGGAGCCGAAACCGGAACCATCGAGCCCGGCAAATCCGCCGATCTTATCGTGACCGTCGAAAACCCGCTTGAGGATCTTCGTGCTCTCCGCAAAGTAGAGATGGTCGTCACACAGGGAAGAAAAATCGATCATCCTCAGGTAAAAATCAATCCGGTGGTCGCGGCAGAGTTGGATCAATTTCTGGTGGAATAAAGGATACGACGGAGAAGACAAAAAAGATGGAAGAGAACAAAGAATCACAGGAAAATTTACAGGAAAAAAGAGAACAGGCTCTTTGGAGGCTTCATGAGGAACGGACAGAAGAAGCCCTGTGGGACTGCGTTGTCGCGTTCCAGGAGTTTGAATTCCATACGTATTCCGGTCTGCCGTATTCCTACCATATGAAATATGGAAGAAGCGGCACCTACACCAAAGAACTCTGGATCGACCGCCGGGAGAAAAGTAAAAGCCTTGTCTGGAGTTCCGTCCGGGCTGCGTATCATAAGGTGCTGGAACTGCAGGAAGAAAGTGCAAGACCAGTTGTCGATCGCCCGAAGGATCTGGGGGATATCCGCGGAATTACGTATATCTACGGGATTTTTTACGCGTTCGGGCTGCTGGAAATGCCGGAGAAGGCAAAAGAGAAACTCGCCATGCAGACGGAGGTACAAAAAACGCCGGAAAAATAAAGTTTCAGCCAATGCAGGACTTGACAACCACTAAATGGGTGGTATAATCTAAAAATATCGAGAGCCGAAAAAGCAATCGAAGCAAAAAAACAAAGCGTAGAAGAGACGAGTAAATCACAGCGAATGTGACAGAGAGAAACCCCGTTTTGTGGTGCAAGGGTTTTAACAGGAACGTGATCGAAGACCAGCTCTGAGCGGCCCCAATCCGGCCCGGTGATTCCGTTATCGTCAAATGAAGTGGTTTGAAAAAACAAAATGGGTGGAACCGCGGTGAATGAAAATACATCGTCCCTTTTGACAGCATAAGCGTGTCAGAAGGGACTTTTTTGTTGCTGTAAAAAGTATAAAAATTCTGAAACACGCTTGCGAAAAATATACAAAGAAAGAGGTAAAGCAAATGATCATCACACTGAAAGATGGAAGTACCAAAGAGTACTCCGAACCGAAATCCATCATTGAGATCGCAGCAGACATCAGCGAAGGCCTTGCAAGAATGGCCTGTGCAGGTGAAGTAAACGGTGAAGTAGAAGATCTTCGTACCGTCATCGACAAGGACTGCAATCTTTCCATTCTGACCTTCAACGATGAAGGCGGAAAAGCAGCATTCCGTCACACCACATCCCATATCATGGCACAGGCAATCAAGAGACTGTACCCGGATACCAAGCTTGCAATCGGACCGTCCATCGCAGACGGATTCTACTACGATGTAGACAGAGATACTCCACTCACCAGCGAAGACCTTGAAAAAATCGAAGCAGAAATGAAGAAAATTGTAAAAGAGGATCTGAAACTGGAGCGTTTTGAGCTGCCGAGAGCAGAAGCCATCGCTTTCATGAAAGAAAAAGAAGAGCCATATAAAGTAGAACTGATCGAAGATCTGCCGGAAGACGCAGTCATCAGCTTCTATCGCCAGGGTGAATTCACGGACCTGTGCGCAGGCCCTCATCTGATGAGCACAAAGCCGGTCAAAGCCTTCAAACTGACCAGCCTTGCAGGCGCATACTGGAGAGGCAGCGAGAAAAACAAGATGCTGCAGAGAATCTACGGAACTGCATTCACAAAGAAAGCAGAGCTTGAAGAGTACCTCCACATGATCGAGGAAGCAAAGAAGCGTGACCACAGAAAACTCGGAAAAGAGCTCGGCCTGTTTATGATGAGTGAGGACGGCCCGGGATTCCCGTTCTTCCTTCCAAAAGGAATGGATCTGAAAAATGCACTGATGGATTACTGGCGTGAAATCCACAGAAAAGCAGGATACGTAGAAATCTCCACACCGATCATCCTGAACCGTCGCCTGTGGGAGACCTCCGGTCATTGGGATCACTACAAAGAAAACATGTATACCACCGTCATCGACGATGAAGATTATGCAATCAAACCGATGAACTGCCCGGGCGGCGTTCTCGTTTACAAATCCGAGCCTCGTTCCTACCGTGATCTGCCGCTGCGTCTGGCAGAGGTTGGTCTGGTACATCGTCATGAGAAATCCGGCCAGCTGCACGGCCTGATGCGTGTACGCTGCTTCAACCAGGACGATGCCCATATCTTCATGACACCGGAGCAGATCAAAGACGAAATCAAAGGCGTTGCAAACCTGATTGACCAGGTTTACAAACTGTTCGGATTCAAATATCACGTAGAGCTGTCCACCCGTCCGGAAGACAGCATGGGAAGCGATGAGGACTGGGAGGTAGCAACCGAAGGTCTCCGCGGCGCACTCGATGATCTTGGCCTTGACTATGTAGTCAACGAAGGCGACGGCGCATTCTATGGCCCGAAGATCGACTTCCATCTGGAAGACTCCATCGGAAGAACGTGGCAGTGCGGTACCATCCAGCTTGACTTCCAGCTGCCGCAGAGATTCGAACTGGAATACACAGGAGCAGACGGCGAGAAACATCGTCCGATTATGATCCACCGTGTTGTTTACGGTTCTGTTGAGCGTTTCATCGGTATCCTGATCGAGCATTTTGCAGGTGCATTCCCAACCTGGCTTGCACCGGTACAGGTAAAGGTTCTGCCAATCTCCGACAAATACGCAGATTACGGCAAGAAGGTTCTGGACGCCCTTCACGAGGCAGGCATCCGCGCAGAGATGGATACCCGTTCCGAGAAGATCGGATATAAGATCCGTGAGGCACAGGGACAGAAGATTCCATACATGCTGATCGCCGGAGCAAAAGAGGAAGAGGCAGGTCTTGTATCTGTCAGAAGCCGTTTTGCAGGTGATGAAGGCCAGAGAAGCCTGGAGCAGTTTATCGCAGATATCAAAGAAGAAATCGCAGGCCGCGTTAACCGCCCGGTTACTGTTGAAACAAAAGAAAATAAATAAGGTAGGTGTCAAAAAAATTGACACCTATGATACCAGATTGCTCCGTACTTCGTACTCCCGCAATCTTCAAAACATTCGTACTCCGCTCATTTTTCTTCGAAAAATGGCTACTTACTCATGTTTTGGCGTGTCCAAAATTTAAAAATCCTCGTGCAAGCTTTGCTTGCGTCGGATTTCCAAACTTTGGACACTGGTATTATCAAATAAATAAAGCATAAAAAATTACCTCTTGGAAATAATGGTTTCTATGCGGGCGAAACCGCAGAAAACTAAATTTCAGGAGGTAATTTATTATGCCAGCATTAAGTTGTTCCGCTATGACCTGTGTTTACAACCAGAACGAGCTCTGTTCCAAAGGAGATATCCGCGTAGGCGGAAGCGGAGCCAAAAGCTCCATGGAAACGTGCTGCGAGAGCTTCAAGGAGCGCGGTGAGGGCACGATGTCCAACTCCACCGGCTGCGGCTGTACGAAAATCGGTGTCGACTGCAAGGCGCAGAACTGTACCTTTAACGACAACTGTAAATGCGAAGCCGGAGATATCCATATCGCCGGAGACAGCGCATGCAGCTGCCAGGAAACCGAGTGCAGCTCCTTCCGCTGTGGCTGCGGGAAATAAATACGAAAAAATGCGAAAATCAGTATTGACAACAGGATGGGAGAGTGCTATACTGCAATAGTCTGAGAAAAAGAAAGTAGAGTATCCACTCTCACCCTAGCGCAAACACGCGACTACGGTCCAATATTGATCTTAAGTTCTCTTTGTGTAGAGATTTATGTACAATGTTAAGTGGATAGTCTGTCTATCCACTTTTCTTGCGTTATCAGTCAAATCCGGTCCGGTGAGCCGAGTTTGATTTCGTTACACCGCAAAAGCGGGAACACAGTCTTTTATAATGATGGAGGTGCACTACAATTAGCGAATTAATGATTAATGAGCAGATCAGAGACAGAGAAATTCGTCTGATCGGTCAGAACGGAGAACAGCTTGGAATTATGTCTGCCAGAGATGCGTACCTGAAAGCACAGGAAGCAGGTCTGGATCTTGTGAAAATTGCTCCGACAGCGAAACCGCCGGTTTGCAAAATTATCGACTACGGAAAGTACAGATATGAACTGGCCCGCAAGGAAAAAGAAGCAAAGAAAAAACAGAAAACAATTGAAATCAAGGAAGTTCGCCTTTCTCCAAACATTGACACCAATGATCTTAATACCAAAGTAGGTGCAGCCCGCAAGTTCATTACAAAGGGCGACAAAGTAAAAGTAACACTTCGTTTCCGCGGCCGTGAGATGGCACATATGAACAGCAGCAAATACATCCTCGATGAATTTGCAGAGAGTCTGTCCGATATTGCAACGGTTGACAAAGCGCCGAAGGTGGAAGGCAGAAGCATGACCATGTTTTTGACGGCTAAACGTTAAAATACATTTGAATCAATATCAAGGAGGAAATTAAAATGCCAAAGGTAAAAACAAGCAGAGCAGCTGCAAAGCGTTTTAAAACAACAGGAACAGGAAAATTAGTAAGAAATAAAGCTTACAAGAGCCATATCTTAACCAAGAAATCTCAGAAGAGAAAAAGAAACCTGAGAAAACAGACTACTGTTGATGCAACAAACGTAAAGAACATGAAGAAAATCTTACCTTACATGTAATTTTTGCAAGGTAGAGTTACGCCCAACAGATCAAGGAGGAAAATAAGAAATGGCAAGAATTAAAGGCGGCATGAACGCTAAGAAAAAACATAACAGAGTATTAAAACTGGCTAAAGGTTACAGAGGAGCCAGAAGCAAACAGTATAGAGTAGCAAAACAGTCCGTAATGCGCGCACTGACCAGCTCCTACGCAGGAAGAAAACAGAAAAAACGTCAGTTCCGTCAGCTGTGGATCGCTCGTATCAACGCAGCAGCAAGAATGAACGGTCTGTCCTACAGCAAATTTATGTATGGTCTGAAACTGGCAGGCGTTGAGCTGAACCGTAAAGTTCTGGCTGACATGGCAGTTAACGATGCAGAAGGATTTGCAACACTGGCTGAGCTTGCAAAAAGCAAAGTAGCATAAGTAAAAACATATTCTGTGTGAATATACGAAGAAGCTGTGAGAACCGGTAAGGGGATCGCAGCTTCTTTTGAAATATAGAAAAACATGAGGTGAATATGAAAAAAAGCAAAGTGGCAGTGGTTGCCTGTCCCGACTATGAGCCGGCGCACGTAAAGGAAAGCCTGCAAAAGGGATTGGAAGCAATTGGCGGCCTGGAATCTCTGATCGGAAAAGAAGAGAATATCTTATTAAAACCAAACCTCGTCCGCTCCGCAAAACGCGAACGCGCCGTCGTGACCGACCCGGAAGTCATGGATGCCCTGATCACGATTTTGCAGGAAAATGGCTATGAGAATATTTCCTGCGGCGATTCCTGCGGCCTTGGCACCCCGGAGGGCATTGCAAAGGAAGCCGGGCTGAAAGAGGTGCTGGAAAAACACAACGTTCCGCTGAAGGATTTCCTTACGAGCGAGCGCGTAGAAACCGCCGATGGCAAATTTCTGATGATTGCGAAAGATGCACTCGACTGCGACGCCCTCATCAGCGTCAGCAAAATGAAAACCCACGCGCTGGAACGCATCACCGGAGCTGTCAAGAACCAGTACGGCTGCATCAGCGGCGTCTACAAAAAACTCGGCCACACGCAGTATCCGAACGCTGAGAGCTTCGCACACATGCTGATCGAGCTGAACCAGAAAGTCGCCCCGCGCCTCTATATCTGCGACGGCATCGTAGCAATGGAAGGCAATGGTCCGACTTCCGGCGACCCGGTTTCGATGGGAGTTCTTCTTATGTCCACCGATCCGATCGCACTGGATACCGTGTTCTGCCATCTGGTGAACCTCGATCCGTCGTATGTGCCGACAAATCTCTACGGGGAAACGCTCGGCCTTGGAACGTGGCACGACGACCGCATCGAAATCGTGACAGCGGATGGCACCATATCCGAGAAAGAACTGAAAAGAAAGTACGGAAATCCAAACTTCAACGTCGACCGCCGCAAAGCCCGCAAAAAAGGAGCCCTCGACCTGCTCGAGATCCTCGGGGTCTTCCAGAGCCGCCCCTATATCATAGAAGAAAAATGTAAAAAATGCGGCGTCTGCGTCGAGAGCTGCCCGGTGGAAGGGAAAGCCGTCCGCTTTGATAACGGCCGCAGAAATCCGCCGGTCTACGATTATAAAAAGTGCATCCGCTGTTTCTGCTGTCAGGAAATGTGCCCGCATCAGGCAATCCAGGTAAAGAAACACCGTCTGCCGTGGGAAAAATAAGGGAGCTATCCTACAAAGTGACTGGAAAAGCAAAAAGAGAAGTGTTATACTTGAAACCGGACAAAATTTAGTACAGGAGGAACAACACCATGGAATTAGAAACTTTAAGAAGTGATATGATAGCAGCAATGAAAGCCAAAGACAAAGCGAGAAAAGAGGCCATCTCTTCCCTGATCTCCGCAGCAAAGAAAGTAGCCATCGACGAGGGCTGCCGCGATGACATCAAACCGGAGCTGGTAGACCGCGTCATCTTAAAAGAGCTGAAGACCGTAAAAGAGCAGATCGATACCTGCCCGGCATCCCGTGAGGACTTAAAAGCAGAGTATCAGTTCCGCTATGACGTCATCAGCGAGTATGCACCGAAACAGATGAGTGCAGACGAAGTCAAAGCCTACATCAAGGAGAAATTCGCAGACGTTCTGGCAACCAAGAGCAAAGGTGCCATCATGAAGGCCGTTATGGCAGATATGAAAGGTAAAGCAGACGGAAAAGTCATCAACCAGACCGTTGCAGAACTGTGCAAATGAATATCATCAACATCGAACACATCAGCAAACTGTTCGGCGATAAACTGATTTTTGACGATGCTTCCTTCGGCCTGCAGGAGGGCGACAAGGTCGGCATCGTCGGAATCAACGGAACCGGAAAATCCACGCTGCTGCGCATAGTAGCAGGAGATGAGACCCCGGATTCCGGCCAGATTATCCGCCAGAACAACCTCAAAATGGCCTATCTTCCGCAGACACCGGAATTTCCAAAGGATGCCACCGTGCTGTCCTACGCCCTTTCCGGCGATGAGGAGGACTGGCAGGTGCAGAGCAACCTTGTACAGCTCGGTATCACCGAATACGACGCAAAAATCGACACCCTCTCGGGCGGCCAGCGCCGCAAGGTTGCCCTGGCAAAAGTGCTTGCGTCCGATTTTGACGTCCTGATCCTCGACGAGCCGACAAACCATCTCGACAATGCGATGCTCTCCTGGCTCGAGGATTACCTGAAAAATTACCGCGGAACCGTCTTTATGGTCACCCATGACCGTTATTTCCTGGATAAAGTGTCGAACCGCATCCTCGAAATCAGCCACGGAAAAATGTACAGCTACGATTCCAACTATTCCCGTTTTCTGGAACTGAAAGCTGAGCGCGAGGAGATGGAACTCGCCTCTGAACGGAAACGCCAGAGCATCCTGCGCATGGAACTCGAATGGGCGAAACGCGGCTGCCGCGCAAGAAGCACAAAACAGCGCGCAAGACTCGAACGTCTCGAAGTACTCAAAAATGGCACGGCACCGACCGCAGACGCTGTCGTGGAGATGGATGCTGTCGAGACCCGCATGGGAAAGAAAACGATTGAATTCCATAACGTCAGCAAAGCCTTCGGCGATAAAACGCTGATGAAAGATTTCGAATACATCTTCCTGCGGAACCAGAGTGTCGGCATCATTGGCCCGAACGGCTGCGGAAAATCCACAATGCTGCGGATGATCACCGGAGAAGTCCTGCCGGATGCGGGAACCATCGAAATCGGCGACACGATCCGCATCGGCTATCTGGCACAGGAAGAGCCGGACATGGATACGAATCAGCGCGTGATCGACTACGTGAAAGATATCGCTGAGTATGTCCAGACCCGTGACGGCCGCATCAGCGCATCGCAGATGCTCGAACGCTTCCTGTTCACACCGGATATGCAGTACACCCCGATTTCCAAACTCTCCGGAGGCGAAAAACGGAGACTGTATCTCTTATCCGTCTTAGTGAGCGGCGCCAATGTTCTGATCCTCGACGAGCCGTCCAACAACGTTGATATCCCGACCCTGACCGTGCTTGAGGATTTCCTGAACACGTTCGTCGGCATCGTCATCACCGTTTCCCACGACCGCTATTTCCTGGATAACGTCGTGGACCGCATCTTCGAATTCGACGGAAACGGAAATCTTCTGCAGTACGAGGGCGGCTACACCGATTACCTCGAAGCAAAAGAACGCCGTTTCGGCGGAAGTGCGGAAGAAACGGCAAAAGCAGCGCCGTCCAAAACGTCCGCGGACGAACCTGCAAAGCCAAAGAACAATGACTGGAAGCAGAACCGTCCGACCCGCCTGAAATTTACGTTCAAAGAACAGCGCGAGTACGAGACCATCGATGACGATATCGCCGCACTCGAGGAAAAGATTGCATCGCTTGACGATCAGATGCTCAAAAACGCCACCAACTCTGCAAAGCTCGCCGAACTGATGGCGGAAAAAGAGAAGACCGAAGCTGCTCTGGAAGAAAAAACCGAGAGATGGGTTTATCTCACCGACCTCGCAGAACAGATTGAGGCGCAGAATCAGAAATAAAACAAGCAAAGGAACTGTCCGCAGAAGAGAAAAAAATATGCGGGCCGTTCCTTCTTTTTTTATCAAGAAATTCGACGCGGAATTACCAGAAGTTGTAAAAAACTTGTATTTTTCCCTGAACACCCACAGAAAATCTGGACAGAATGCCCAATCAGTGTTATAATTCAAACACTGGACATAGTGGCATTGCCATGCCCTTATCCGGGTTTTTCGAAGCGCGGAGGCAACCGAAACCCGGCAGAACACCAACCTGAGAAAAGCCAAAGTAATTTTTGGTCATCATTTTTTAAGGAGGATAAAATCAAATGGCTAGAAAGATGAAAACCATGGATGGTAACCAGGCTGCAGCACATGCGTCTTATGCGTATACCGACGTAGCAGCTATTTACCCAATTACCCCTTCATCCGTTATGGCGGAGCATACCGATGAGTGGGCAACCCAGGGAAGAAAGAACATTTTCGGACAGGAAGTTCAGGTAACTGAGATGCAGTCTGAGGCAGGAGCAGCAGGTGCAGTACACGGATCACTGGCAGCCGGAGCTCTTACCACAACCTACACCGCATCCCAGGGACTTCTTCTTATGATCCCGAACCTTTATAAAATTGCCGGCGAGCAGCTCCCGGGCGTATTCAACGTATCCGCTCGTGCCCTTGCAAGCCACGCACTTTCCATCTTCGGAGATCATTCAGACGTTTACGCCTGTCGTCAGACCGGAGTCGCAATGCTCTGCGAATCCAGCGTACAGGAGGTTATGGACCTGACACCGGTTGCACACTGTGCAGCACTGAAAGGCAAAGTTCCATTCATCAACTTCTTCGACGGATTCCGTACCTCCCACGAGATTCAGAAAATCGAGACATGGGATTACGAAGATCTGAAAGACATGGTAGATATGGATGCAGTAGATGCATTCCGTAAACATGCCCTGAACCCGAACCATCCGTGCCAGAGAGGATCCGCACAGAACCCGGATATCTTCTTCCAGGCAAGAGAAGCATGTAACCCGTACTATGATGCTCTTCCGGCAATCGTACAGGAGTACATGGACAAAGTAAACGAGAAAATCGGAACCGATTACAAACTGTTCAACTATTATGGAGCAGCAGACGCTGAGCACGTAATCATCGCTATGGGTTCTGTCTGCGATACCATCGAGGAGACCATCGATTACCTCGTAGCAGCAGGCAAGAAAGTCGGCGTTGTAAAGGTACGTCTGTACCGTCCGTTCTCCGCAGAAGCACTCATCAATGCAATTCCGGAGACTGTAAAACAGATTTCCGTTCTGGACAGAACAAAAGAGCCGGGATCTCTTGGCGAGCCTCTGTACCTGGACGTAGTAGCAGCATTAAAAGGCAGCAGATTCGAGAGCACACCAGTATTCACAGGCCGTTACGGACTTGGTTCCAAGGACACCACACCGGCTCAGATCGTTGCTGTATATGAAAATACAGAGAAACAGAGATTTACCATTGGTATCGTAGACGATGTTACCAATCTGTCTCTGCCGGTTGGCGCTCCTCTGGTAACAACTCCGGAAGGAACCATCAACTGCAAATTCTGGGGACTTGGCGCAGACGGTACCGTAGGTGCAAACAAGAACTCCATCAAGATCATCGGTGACAACACAGACATGTACGCACAGGCTTACTTCGACTATGACTCCAAAAAGTCCGGCGGTGTAACCATGTCTCACCTGCGTTTCGGAAAGAAACCGATCAAATCTACATACCTGATCCACAAAGCAAACTTTGTTGCATGCCACAATCCTTCCTATGTGAACAAATATCACATGGTAGAAGAACTGGTAGACGGAGGAACCTTCCTTCTGAACTGCCCATGGGATGAAGCAGGCCTGGAAGAGCATCTGCCGGGACAGGTAAAAGCATTCATCGCAAACCACAACATCAAATTCTATGTGATCGACGGCGTTAAGATCGGTATCGAGACCGGCATGGGACCGACCCGTATCAACACCATTCTTCAGTCTGCATTCTTCAAGCTTGCGAAGATCATTCCGGAAGAAAAAGCCATCGAACTCATGAAAGCAGCAGCAAAAGCTACCTATGGCCGTAAAGGTGATGATGTCGTAGCAAAGAACTGGGCAGCAATTGATGAGGGTGCAAAACAGATCAAAGAAGTTGCAGTTCCGGAAAGCTGGAAAAATGCAGCAGACGAAGGTCTGACCACAACCCACGCAGAGAGCGGCCGCGCTGACGCTGTTAAATTCGTAAATACCATCCAGGCAAAAGTAACTTCCCAGGAAGGAAACAACCTGCCTGTATCCGCATTTGCAGACTATGTAGACGGAACAACTCCGTCCGGCACATCCGCATACGAGAAACGTGGTATTGCCGTAAACGTACCTGTATGGAATCCGGAAAACTGTATCCAGTGTAACAGATGTTCCTTCGTCTGCCCGCACGCTGTTATCCGTCCGGTTGCCATGACCGCAGAAGAAGTAGCAGCAGCTCCGGAAGGCATCCAGACCATGCCGATGACCGGTATGCCGGACTACACCTTCACAATGGCTATTTCACAGCTTGACTGTACCGGATGTGGTTCCTGTGCAAACGTATGCCCGGGCAAGAAGGGTGTGAAAGCACTGGCTATGGAAAGCCTTGCAGCACACGAAGCAGAGCAGAAATACTTCGATTATGCAGCAGCTCTTCCAGAGAAGACCGATGTTGTAGCAAAATTCAAAGAGAATACCGTAAAGGGCAGCCAGTTCAAGAAACCGCTGCTTGAGTTCTCCGGCGCATGCGCAGGCTGCGGCGAGACTCCTTACGCAAAACTGATCACCCAGCTGTTCGGTGACAGAATGTACATCGCAAACGCAACAGGATGCTCCTCTATCTGGGGCAACTCCTCACCGTCCACTCCTTACACCGTAAACGAGAAAGGACAGGGCCCGGCATGGTCCAACTCCCTGTTTGAGGACAACGCAGAGTTCGGTTATGGTATGCTTCTTGCTCAGAAAGCAATCCGCGGCGGCCTGAAAGCCAAAGTTGAAGCTGTTATGAACTCTGAGAAAGCTCCGGAAGAAGTAAAAGCAGCATGCAAAGAGTATCTGGATACCTTTGACTGCGGCGCAACCAACGGAACCGCAACCGATAAACTCGTAGAAGCAATCAAAGATGCTGACTGCGATACCTGCAGAGAAATCGTGAAGAACAAAGACTTCCTCGCTAAGAAATCCCAGTGGATCTTCGGTGGCGACGGATGGGCTTACGATATCGGATTCGGCGGCGTAGACCACGTACTTGCCAGCGGAAAAGATATCAACGTAATGGTATTCGATACCGAGGTTTACTCCAACACAGGCGGACAGTCCTCCAAAGCTACTCCGACCGGTGCAGTTGCACAGTTCGCAGCAGGCGGTAAAGAAACCAAGAAGAAAGATATGGCAAGCATCGCAATGAGCTATGGCTATGTATACGTAGCACAGATCGCTATGGGCGCTGATTACAATCAGGCAGTCAAAGCAATCGCAGAGGCAGAGGCATATCCGGGACCGTCCCTCATTATCGCTTACGCTCCATGTATCAACCATGGTATCAAGAAAGGTATGAGCAAAGCACAGACCGAGGAGCAGCTCGCTGTTCAGACCGGATACTGGCATTGCTTCCGCTTCAACCCGGCACTCGCTGCAGAAGGCAAGAGCGCATTCACACTGGATTCCAAGGCTCCGTCAGGAGATTATCAGGAATTCCTGAACGGCGAGGTACGTTACAACTCTCTGAAACGTGCAAACCCGGCGAAAGCAGAAAGACTGTTCGGCAAGAACGAGCAGGAAGCAAAAGACCGTTACACTTACCTGAACAAACTCGTAAAACTGTACGGCGCAGAAGAAGAGTAATTCTTTTTCCTTAAAAAGAATTTGAAAAAGGAGAGAAGTCATACTTGAGAGAGTATGGCTTCTTTCTTTTTGGGAGAAAAAATGAATTAGCGACATTTGGCAATAGTGTTGTATCGTTTGTCAACATTTTTATCCCGGAAAATGTTGACAAACGATACATTTTTGCGCAAGAAGGCTTTGAGATATGGTATAATGTGCGTATCACGATATAATGAGCGTTAGCGAGAGGAATTTTATTATGTTGAAAATATATCTTGGAGAAATGAAAGGTGCAATCTATCATCCGCCAACCTATTTTGATAATTGTTATGAAGATGAATGGCTGACCACGCCACTGGCAAAAGAAATGATCCGCGATGTGGATCGCTCGGAGGTAATCAGTGCGCATCTGATTGACAGCCCGGTGCTTGGTCCGATTCCACCGAAAGATTTATCCGGAGGAATCAAAACGTTGCTGCTGATGGCATACGATACAGACGGAAAGATCTTTAATGCCTCCGTATGTGGAGATAATTGTGCAAAATGGATTTTAAAATTAGGAGAGCAAAAGGATCTGACGATTAATCTGCGTCATGTGATGCGGTTTGGCAAAGATCCTTTTGAAATCCTGATTTTAAATACAGGGACTATTGTGCGGAATATGTCCGAATTTGTAGATGTTGCCGAGGCTTATGTATAGGTGGATGTATGAAGGGAAAGAAAAGAGTTATTATTCAAAATAACAGAGTTCATTATGAATTTGTGATAAAGCGTAATATTACAATCATCCAGGGGGATAGTGCATCAGGAAAAACAACACTGGTAAATATGATCCGGCAGGCAGAAAATTTAGGGGAGTCCAGCGGAATCAACGTTTCCTGTGAAGTACCGTGCAGAGTGCTGGAAGGTGTTAATTGGAAAATTATTTTGGAAAACAGCCGGGAAAGCATCTTTTTCATAGACGAGGAGAATTATTTTATAAAAACAGAAGAATTTGCTTCTGCCATACGGGGTTCAGAAAACTATTTTGTATTGATTACGAGAGAAAACTTATATAATTTGCCGTATAGTGTAGAAGAGATTTATGGATTGCATGTTTCCGGAAAATACAGAGATACCAGAAAAATATATCAGAAAATGTATCAGATCTATCCCAAAACAGCACGGCTTCCTGTTAGAGTACAAAAAATAATTACGGAAGATTCCAATTCTGGGTATCAATTTTTTGAAAATGTATGTGCAGAAAGGAATATTACATGTGAAAGCGCTGGTGGAAAAACAAAAATACCGGAAATGATTGGCAAGGCAGGAACAGAAGAAACCTGTATTATTGCGGACGGTGCTGCAATTGGAGCAGAAATGAATCTTCTCAGCAATAAAATAGAGGAAAAACAGAACGTACATTTATATTTACCGGAGTCTTTTGAATGGCTGATTTTAAATTCAGATCTTTTACAGGACAAAGAGGTTCGTAAAATTCTGGAAAATCCAGAAGATTATATCGACAGCACAGAGTTTTTTAGCTGGGAACAATATTTTACAAAATTGCTGATTCAGAAAACAGAAGGAACATATTTGCAGTATAAAAAAGCAAAATTAAATCCATCTTATTTGCAGGATAAAAATAAAAACAAAATACTGGAGAGTATACAAGGGATTCAGTGGAAAATAAAATCCTTAAAATAGCAAAAATAATGAAAGAATAGAGAGAAGAACATGAACTATACAATTTATGACTATCTCGGCCTGTTTTTCTTTTACGCCTTCCTTGGATGGCTTCTGGAAACTTCTGTGGCCGCGATCCGGAAAAAACATATGGTAAACAGAGGATTCTTAAATGGTCCGCTCTGCGCCATCTATGGAATCACAGCTGTCTTTATGACACGTTATCTGTATGAACTGCAGTCAAGCCCCGTCTTTTTGTTCCTTGGCTGTATGATTATCGCTACCGCAGTCGAGTGGCTGGCCGGTCACGCACTGGAACGCATTGGCCATGGCAAATGGTGGGACTATTCCAATAAAAAATGGAACATGGACGGCTATATCTGCCTTCAGTATTCTGTACTATGGGGAATTTTAGGACTGCTTGCCATGAAAATCGGCAATCGCCTCTGCTTTACAGTTCTTCATTCAATTCCGGCCGGTTTCCTGCATATCACATCCTGGATTCTCTTTGGTATATTGATAGTAGATGCCGTCGGTTCCTATGCTGTTCTGCACCACATCACGAAAAAAATGCCGCGGATCAGCGCTATGAACGATCAGATCGACGCCTTCACCAGACGCCTTTCTGTCCGTGTTTACCGCTATCTGGAGCGTCGTGTGGAACGTGCCTATCCGGCCGTACAGCCAGTTTCGGAGAAAAAAGAGAAAACAGAAACCGGCGTATTTGCCGAAGGATGCAGCTTTTACAAAATCGTTCTTCTCTTCATCATCGGCGCATTTTTGGGCGATATTACAGAAACCATATTCTGTCGCATCACCGCCGGTGTCTGGATGAGCCGCAGCAGCCTTGTATGGGGCCCGTTCAGCATCGTCTGGGGTCTGGCCATCGCCCTCGCTACCTGGTTCCTCTACAACTACCGCGACCGCTCCGATGGATTCCTGTTTGCCTTTGGTACCTTCCTCGGCGGAGCCTACGAATACATCTGCAGTGTGTTCACCGAAATCGTATTCGGAAAAGTCTTCTGGGACTACAGCGACATTCCCTTCAACCTCGGAGGCCGTATCAACCTCCTGTACTGTTTCTTCTGGGGAATAGCCGCCGTCGTCTGGCTCAAAAAATTCTATCCTGTCATTTCGCGCTGGATTGAAAAAATCCCGATGAAATTCGGAAAAATCATCACTTGGATCCTGATTGTGTTCATGGTGGCCAACATGCTCGTATCTACCCTTGCTCTCGCCCGATACGACGAACGCGCCCACCAAAAGCCCGCTGCTAATGCCATCGAGCAGACCATAGATGCCCATTTCCCGGACGCCCGAATGGAAAAAATCTACCCCAATGCCAAAGCGATTAACTAGAATGTGTTAAAAAACAATTCCGTAGTCTGCACGCCCCAATTACAGACTACGAAAAGCCCTCTCCCTCCGTCATGCAAAGTCAGGCCCCGTTTCGACAGCTTTGGTCTGCGCGGTCCGTTACCCCCAAAGAAAACCTTTGGCAACCCACCAAAAGTATGATATAATGTCACATAGATATTTTGGGGATACCATATCCTCTAAGAGCGAAGAAAGGACTCAACCACAAATGACAGTAGACAACAGCTTCACAATGAAGAAATTTCAGAGCATGGAAATCATCTATGTCACATTTTCCCAGATCACGAAGCTCCCATACGTAGAGTGCGATCCGGAAACCTTTGACGATCAGGTATATATGTTTACCGAAGAAGAAGCAGCTAAAGAATTTGCAAAATCCTATGTAGAGAAGAATACCCCGCTGCTTACCGTAAAAGTACTGCGCAAGCAGATGCCGAACTTCTATATGGGCCTCTACGCGGAAGGTGTCAACATGGTCATCTTCCACGAAGGCGATCAGACCCGCCGCATCGAGCTGGAGCAGATCTTCCCGAAACCGGACATGGAAAAAATGAACAAACAGCATCTTCCAGTCCTCAACCCTGGCGTACAGCTCACTGTAGTTTATTTCCTGCAGGAGCTCCGCAAACCAAATCAGAGAAGAGACGATGCCGAGCGCATGCAGCACCTGCGTGAACTCGAAGAAGAAATGCTTGTCAACCTGATGCGAAGCAAATTCATCCTTGCCATCGACATCTCCCAGGTACAGGGCGAATTCGATCCGGCCAACCCGGGACCAGACGTGCGCATCCCGTACATCAAAAACCAGAACGAAGACATCTTCCAGCCGCTGTTTTCCGATATTGGTGAATTCCAGAAATTCCGTCCGGATCCGCAGGCAAAACTCCGTCTGGCAGCCATCCCGTTCCAGCACCTTCTGCCGTACCTGATGAAACAGGCCAAAGGCTTCGTCATCAACCCGTCCGGCTTCAACCTTCTGTTGACCAGAGAACAGCTCCAGAGAATCATGGGAGCCCAGGCGCAGAGTGTCCGCCCGAATCTCGAGGCGATGATGGCACAGGCTGCCGCAGCTCAGGCGCAGAGAAATGCGCAGAATAATGCTGCAAATGACGAAGTAAAAGATCATGTGGATGAGGCGGAAACTACCGACGCAGAAACAGACCACGAAGAATAAAAACCGACAGGGCCGCAGAAAATCCCAGTAAACGGGCACTGCGGTCCGTTTTTGACTGCATAAAACCGGAAATAATAAAGAAAAACAAGAAAGGATATACAAAAATGAACGCAGAACATTGCAAAGCCTATACCCTGCTGCAGGAACAGCAGATTGATGATATCCACGCACATGGCTACCTCCTCCGCCACAACAAGAGCGGTGCCCGCGTGCTCCTTCTCGAAAACGAAGATGACAACAAAGTCTTCAACATCGCGTTCCGTACCCCGCCGGCCGACAGCACCGGCGTAGCCCACATCCTCGAGCACAGCGTCCTCTGCGGCTCCCGCGAATTCCCGTTAAAGGATCCCTTCGTAGAACTCGTCAAAGGATCCCTGAACACGTTCTTAAATGCTATGACCTACCCGGATAAAACCATGTACCCGGTAGCCAGCACCAACGATGCCGACTTCCAGAACCTGATGCATGTCTACATGGACGCCGTATTCTACCCAAACATTTACAAACACGACGAAATCTTCCGTCAGGAAGGCTGGAGCTATCATCTGGAAAGCGAAGACGGCCCGCTGACCTACAACGGTGTTGTATACAACGAGATGAAAGGAGCCTTCTCCTCCGCAGACGATGTCCTGGAGCGTGAAACCTTCAACACCCTGTTCCCGGACACTCCGTACGGCGTAGAATCCGGCGGAGATCCGTCCTGCATCCCGAACCTGACCTACGAAAACTTCCTGAAATTCCATCAGACCTATTACCATCCGTCCAACAGCTATATCTACCTGTACGGAAACATGGATATGGAAGAAAAACTGGCATGGATGGATGAAAAATACCTGTCCCATTTTGATGCAAAAGAAGTAAAATCCGAAATTCCGTATCAGAAACCATTTGCAGAGACACTCGACATTGTACACGAGTACCCGGTACTCGACGGCGATCCGCTTGAAAACAATGCGTACCTGTCCTACAACATGGTCATCGGCAGCGGTCTGGATGTAAAATTAAACGTGGCATTTTCTGTTCTGGAGTATGCACTCCTTGACGCACCGGGAGCCCCGGTCAAACAGGCACTCCTTGACGCACACATCGGAAAAGATGTTTACGGCTCCTACGAGGACGGCATCCTGCAGCCATTCTTCTCCATCGTAGCCAAGAACGCCGATGAAAATGAGAAAGAAAAATTCCTGTCCATCATCCGCGGCACCCTCGAGGATATCGTGAAAAACGGCATGGATCAGAAAGCCATCGAGGCAGGCATCAACTATTTCGAATTCCGTTTCCGTGAGGCGGACTTCTCCAGCTTCCCAAAGGGCCTGATGTACGGCATCGACGTCTTCGACAGCTGGCTGTACGACGAGAACAAACCGTTCGCCTACCTGCAGCAGCTTGCGATCTACGATGAGCTGAAAAAACTGGCAAAAGAAGGCTATTTCGAAAACCTGATCCAGACGTATCTGCTGGACAACACCCATGCCTCCATCGTGATCCTCATTCCAAAGACCGGTCTTGCCGCAGAAAATGATGCAAAGACCGCAGAAAAACTGCAGAAATACAAAGAGAGCCTGTCAAAAGAAGAGATCGAGAAAATCATTGCTGACACCAAAGAGCTGGCAGCATATCAGGAAGAAGAGGAGAGCGAGGAAGTACTCGAGACGATTCCGCTCCTGAAACGAAGCGATATCAAACGTGAGTCTATCAAACTTTACAATGACGAGCATGAAGTCGATGGAACGACAGTGCTTCATCACAACGTATTCACGAACGGCATCGGTTACTTAAGCTTGTTGTTTGATACGAAAAATGTGCCGAACGATCTGATCCCGTACATGGGCGTATTAAAATCCGTTCTCGGCTATGTGGACACCGAACACTACACCTACGGCGAACTGTTCAACGAGATCAATGCACAGACCGGCGGCATCAACTGTGGACTGCAGGTATTCCGCATTCCGGAAAATGATGACGACTGCCGCAGAATGTTCGGCATCCGCGCGAAATTCCTGTACGACAAACTGGATTTCGTCATGAAAATGATTGAGGAAATCCTGAACACCTCCCGCCTGGATGACGAGAAACGTCTTCACGAGATCATCTCCAGCATGAAATCCGGCCTGCAGAACCGCCTGTCTTCCGCCGGAAATGCAACGGCTGTGATGCGTGCAGCTTCCTATTACTCCCCGATGAGCAATTTCCAGGACCGCATCGCAGGCATCGGCTTCTACCAGCTCTTAAAAGATCTGGACGAGAACTTCGATGAGAAAAAAGCAGAACTGATTAAAAATCTGCAGACCCTGATGAAATACATCTTCCGCAAAGAGAATCTGACCGTCTCCTATACAGCAGACGAGACAGGCTACGCACCGCTGGAAGAAAAAATCGCAGCATTCAAAGAGAATCTGTACACTGACGAAGTGGAGCCGGGCAGCATTGTGTATGACTTTGAACAGAAAAACGAAGCCTTCCAGACCTCCGGCCAGGTACAGTACGTGGCACTCTGTGGAAACTTCGAGCGCGAAGGCTACGACTACACAGGAGCCCTGCGCATCCTGCGTGTCATGCTGAGCTATGACTATCTGTGGATCAACATCCGTGTCAAAGGCGGCGCTTACGGCTGCGGCGGAGCTTTCGGAAGAGGCGGAAACGCGTGCATTTCTTCCTACCGTGACCCGAACGTCGGAAGAACCCTTGAAGTATACCGCGGTATCGGCGATTACGTGCGCAATTTCGAAGCAGACGAGCGCCAGATGACCAAATACATCATCGGAACGATCAGCGAACTCGACGTCCCGATGAACCCGTCCGCAAAAGGCCAGACCTCCGAGAGCGCATGGTTCAACGGCATCACCGAAGCAGACTTCCAGCAGGAGAGAGATCAGATCCTCGATGCAACCCTGGACGACATTCATGCACTGGCAGACCTTGTAGATGCAGCCTTAAAACAGAACAACATCTGCGTTGTCGGAAGCGAAGCAGCCATTCAGAAAGAGAAAGAACTGTTTAAGAACGTAGAGAACTTATAAATGAGGAGAAGAGACAGCAATGGAAAACAATGCAAATTATAAATCCGGCTTTGTAGCCCTGATTGGCCGTCCGAACGTGGGAAAATCCACGCTGATGAACCACCTGATCGGACAGAAGATTGCGATTACATCCAAGAAACCGCAGACCACCCGCAACCGCATCCAGACCGTTTATACGTGTGACGAGGGACAGATCGTGTTCCTCGACACACCGGGTATCCACAAGGCGAAAAATAAGCTCGGCGAGTACATGGTCGATGTAGCCGAGAAAACGTTAAAAGAAGTCGATGTGATTCTCTGGCTGGTAGAGCCGAGCAACTTCATCGGAGCAGGAGAGCGCCATATCGCAGAGATCCTGGAGAAAGTCAATGCGCCGGTCATCCTCATTATCAACAAGACCGATACCGTGGAGAAAGATAAAATCCTGGAATTCATCGATACGTACCGCAAGCTGTTCCAGTTTGCCGAGATCATTCCGTGCTCGGCACTCCGCCATCAGAACACCGATGACATCATTCCGAGCATCTTCAAATATCTGCCGTACGGCCCGCAGTTCTACGATGAGGACACCATCACCGATCAGCCGATGCGCCAGATCGTGGCTGAGATCATCCGCGAGAAAGCACTGTACGCCTTAAACGAAGAGATCCCGCACGGCATCGCCGTTGTGATCGACCAGATGAAAGACCGCCCGAACGGAAAAATCGTTGATATTGATGCGACCATCATCTGCGAGCGCGATTCCCACAAGGGCATCATCATCGGAAAACAGGGCGCGATGCTCAAGAAGATCGGAAGCAACGCGCGGTATGAGCTGGAGCAGATGCTGGAGCAGAAAGTCAACCTGAAGCTCTGGGTCAAAGTCAAAAAAGACTGGAGAGACAGCGATTTCCTTGTGAAGAACTTCGGATATGATAAAAAGAAACTCGATTTATAATATTGCATTATAATAAGGAAGAAACATGCGAGAACCAATCAATGTAAGCGGAATGGTATTATCCGCCTCCCCGGTCGGAGAGTATGACAAGCGCGTCGTGATCCTGACCCGGGAGCTCGGCAAAATCACTGCCTTCGCGCGTGGCGCCCGCCGCATGAAAAGCCCGCTGATGGCCGTCTCCAATCCGTTCGTCTTCGGCGAGTTTCAGGTTTACGAGGGCCGTGACAGCTACACCCTCTCCGGCGCAAACATTAAAGAATACTTCCTCGACCTGGCGCAGATGCAGCCCGGCGTTTATTACGGCTTTTATTTTCTGGAACTGGCCGAATATTTCGGCCAGGAAGGAAACGATGAAACCCAGATGCTGAACCTTCTGTACGTGACGATGAACGCCATCCGCCGCGGAAAACAGGACCTCCGCCTGCTCCGGTGCATCTTCGAACTGCGGACGATCACAATCAGCGGAGAAGCACCGCAGATGTTCTCCTGCATGGAGTGCGGCACGAAAGAGAATCTGACCGTTTTCTCCCTGCGCGACAGCGCCATCTACTGCCCAAACTGTGGAAAAACCATCAGAGATCCATGGCCGCTGCAGCCGGGCACCGTGCTGGCATGCCGCTATATCATTGCGGCACCGCTCGCGAAGCTGTATGGTTTTACCGTAAATGAAGAGATCCTGGACGAACTGGAACGATTGCTGCGTGCATATCTCCATCGCTATGTCGAAAAGAAGATGAAAACATTACAGATTCTGGATGTGATGAAATAATATAAAATGTAATAATTTGCAAAAATGTGAAATAATTATGTCCAAAAGTGTGTCCACACCTTTACAAATAAGTAGAAATGGGATAGAATATTTGGAATAAAGAAAAAATGGTTCTGTATTCGTCACAGAAGATATTACAAATGCATAGTACCAGAAAAAATGAGAAGGTTTTAGTGAAAATGGTAATATAAAAGCTAGAAAAACTATGCGAAACAAGAGAATGTTACGAGTACGGCGAAAAAAATACGACAGGGGAGAAAGGTATGTACAAAAAATCATCCACAGGATGGCTGAAGCATCTGGATTTTATGGTTCTTGATATTATCTGTCTTCAGCTGGCTTTCGTCATGGGTTATTTCTTAAGACATCACAGTTTTAAGCCATATGGAAGCCCAATTTACCGAAATGAGGCTATCGTATTCGCTCTGATCCAGCTGATGATCATGTTTTTTGACGATTCCTTCAAAAACGTCATGAAGCGCGGATACCTCGTGGAAATCGGAATGACTGTAAAAAATATGGTATACATCATCGTTCTTGGTGTATTCTACCTGTTCCTGATTCAGGAGGGAGATCAGTTCTCCAGAGCAACCATTATGCTGACCGGTGCTCTGTACGGAATGCTTTCCTATCTGATGCGCATCGGATGGAAGGCTGTGGTAAAGAAACGCAGCAGCGGGGAACACAGCGGCCGTTCGCTTCTGATCATCACGACCGAAAAACAGTCACAGTCCGTTGTAAAGAGCATGCTGGATTTCGATTACATCGGCGTTCGTCCGACTGGCGTTGTTCTCGTAGACCAGGACAGAACCGGACACAAAATCCACGGCGTACCGGTGGTATCGAACCTTGCAGATGCAGCTGAGTATGTCTGCCGTGAGTGGTTCGACGAAGTGCTGATCGTTCTGCCGGAAGGCAGAGAAATCCCGCAGAAAGTATTCGACGCATTCGCCGAGATGGGCATTACGATCCACGTAAAAATTGCGGACGTGAACGAAATGCAGGGAAAAAATCAGACTGTAGAGCGCATGGGCAACTATACCGTGGTCACCACCTGCATCAATATGGCAAGCGCAGGACAGCTTGTGCTGAAACGAATCATGGACATCTGCGGCGGTCTTGCCGGATGTATTCTGACCGGAATCATCTTCCTGTTCGTTGCCCCTGCGATTTATATCAAGTCTCCGGGCCCGATCTTCTTCTCACAGTACCGTGTCGGAAAGAACGGAAGAAAATTCAAAATTTACAAGTTCCGTAGCATGTACATGGATGCGGAAGAGCGGAAAAAAGAACTGATGAAACAGAACCGCGTCAGCGATGGTCTGATGTTCAAAATGGAGAATGACCCGCGTGTCATCGGAAGCGAAAAAGGACCAGGCAAAGGAATCGGAAACTTTATCCGCAAAACCTCGCTGGATGAATTCCCGCAGTTCTTCAATGTGTTAAAAGGCGACATGAGCCTTGTAGGAACCCGTCCGCCGACAGTGGATGAGTGGGAGAAATATGAGCTCCATCACAGAGCAAGACTGGCAATCAAGCCGGGACTGACTGGTATGTGGCAGGTAAGCGGACGAAGCGAGATTACAGATTTTGAAGAGGTTGTAAAACTGGATACGAAGTACATTTCAGAATGGTCCTTTATGTTGGATATTAAGATTTTGTTTAAAACTGTACTGATTGTATTAGGCCAGAAAGGTTCTATGTAAAAAAAATGAAAAATGGAGATATATTGTAGTTTTGGGAGTAGTGTGGTAAAATAAAGGTAAATTTTAAGAAAAATTTATGAATGGAAGCGCAAAGAAGTCCTGATGACGGCGAAAAGGAAAAAGGCTTCCTTTGACAGGTGGTCCAAATAATGTTAATTATTTGGACCTTTTTATGTGAACTTCCTGAAATATTAACTCTCGTTTCGACATGTTCTTGCTTTAAGCCAGTTGTAGCATACTTTAAAAGGAATTTTATGAGAGTTAATTTTATAGGAAGTTCACATATATACTACCACAAAAGTAATTATCTTTCACTGACAACTATCCTAACACACAGGGGATTGAAAAATCTATAAAGTTATAGTATAATCGAAAACAAAAGTTCATGAAAAATGAAAGAAGGAAGTATATGAACAACTCGAAACAAGATATATTGAACAACCTGATAAAAGAACCCTTCATCAATCAGCGTATCCTTGCCGCGCAGACCGGCCATTCGCTTGGTATTGTTAATCGTTCGCTTAAGGAGCTGATTTCAGAAGGTTACCTGGATGAAGAGATCCGTCCGACAGAAAAGGCACTGCGTGAAGCAAAAGAAAAAGCGCCGAAAAACGCCATTATTCTTGCCGCTGGATTTGGTATGCGGATGGTTCCGATTAATACAGAGACACCGAAAGGACTTCTGGAAATCAAAGGAGAGCGGCTGATTGAGTGCACAATCCGTCAGCTTCATGAAGTCGGCATTACAGAGATTTACATCGTTGTCGGATTTATGAAAGAGCAGTATGAATATCTGATCGATGAATACGGCGTAGACCTGATCGTTGCTCCGGATTATACGTCGAAAAACAATCTGCATTCCCTGAAAACGGCGGCAGATCATTTATCAAACAGCTACATCATTCCCTGTGATATCTGGTGTGAAAAGAATCCATACAGCAGAAACGAATTATATTCCTGGTACATGGTCAGCGATCTGGTGGATGATGACAGTACCGTCCGCGTAAACCGGAAGCAGGAGCTGGTCGTACAGAAAGAACAGGCAGGCGGAAACGCGATGATCGGCATCTGTTATCTGCTGGAAGCAGAAGCGGAGACCGTGCGGGAGCGTCTGGAAGAACTGGGAAGAGATTCCCGATACGACGGAGCGTTCTGGGAGGAAACCTTATACCGGAAAGACAGAATGATTGTGACCGCCCGTGTTGTACATGCAGCAGATGCCGTAGAAATTAATACTTATGAGCAGCTGCGTGAGATCGACAGCGATTCCAGCCAGCTGCAGACGGATGCCATTCAGGCGATCTGTGAAGCACTTGGAGCACAGCAGGACGAAGTAACAAACATTACAGTTCTGAAAAAGGGAATGACAAATCGATCCTTTTTATTCTCCTGCAAAGATAAAAAATACATTATGCGTATCCCGGGAGAGGGAACAGATCAGCTGATCAACCGCCGCCAGGAAGCAGCCGTCTATCAGACGATCGCCGGACGGAAGATCTGCGATGAGATTGCCTATATTAATCCGGAGAACGGCTATAAAATCACAGAATATCTCGACGGTGCGAGGGTCTGCGATGCAGAAAAGGAAGAAGATCTTCAGAAATGCATGAAGAAACTGCGGGAGTTTCACGGGCAGAAATTAAGAGTAGACCATTCCTTCGACCTGTTCGGACAGATGGAATACTATGAAAGCCTCTGGGAAGGAACTCCGTCAGCATATAAAGATTACGAAAAGACGAAAGCGCATGTGCTTCAGTTAAAGGATTACATCGAAGCAAATGCCGGAGAGCGGGTGCTCACCCACATTGATGCCGTGCCGGACAATTTTCTGTTTGTGGAAGAAAACGGAAAAGAGGAGATCCGCCTGATCGACTGGGAATACGCCGGAATGCAGGATCCGCATGTGGATATTGCAATGTTCTGTATCTATTCTCTCTACAAAAAAGAGCAGGTGGACCATCTGATTGATCTTTATTTTGAGGGAAGCTGCGATGATAAAACACGCATCAAAATCTACTGTTATATCGCAGTCTGCGGTCTGCTCTGGAGCAACTGGTGCGAATATAAACGGAAATTAGGCGTGGAGTTCGGAGAATATTCCCTGCGGCAGTACCGCTATGCAAAAGATTATTACAAAATAGTCCAGCAGGAACTGGGAGAGGAAGGAAAAGAAACATGTACAAAGTAGAGCGTGCCATTATTATGGCGGCAGGTTTCGGAAACCGGATGAAGCCGGTAACGTTAAAAACACCAAAACCGCTGGTCCGGGTAAACGGTGTGCGGATGATTGATACCGTCATCGACGGGCTGCATAAAAACGGAATTACAGAGATTTACGTGGTAATCGGTTACCTCAAAGAACAGTTCCAGACACTGGAAGAGGAGTACCCGGGTCTGAAGCTGATCGACAATCCGTGGTACGATACCTGCAACAACATCGCATCGCTGTATGTGGCGCGGGAACATCTGGAAAATGCCATTATTCTCGACGGCGACCAGATCATTTATCACCCGGAAATTCTGTCTCCGGAGTTTGAGCGGTCCGGTTACAACAGCGTGTGGACAGATGAGGAGACCGACGAGTGGCTGCAGACCGTGGAAAACGGCATCGTAACAGGATGCAGCAGAACCGGCGGAAAGGGCGGCTGGCAGCTCTACAGTATTTCCCGATGGACAGCGGAAGATGGAAAGCGGTTAAAAGGCCATCTGGAGCAGGAGTTTGAGGAAAAGAAAAACCGCCAGATTTACTGGGATGATGTGGCAATGTTCTGTTACCCCAAAGAGTATCAGCTTGGCATCCGGCCAATGAAGGCGGATGATATCATAGAGGTAGATAATTTCAGCGAACTCGTTGCACTGGATGCATCGTATGCGGATTACGCAGAAAGGGAAGAAAATGAACAGTAAAAACCAACAGAAGAAAAAAGAAATCGACTGGATGATCACGCTGGTGCCTCTGGCGCTGATCGTTGCTCTATGTATCGTATTTTTCTTTGCACCGGAGCAGTCGAATCAGGTACTTGGCCAGATTCGATTTCTGTTTGGAGACACCTTTGGAACGTATTACCTGGTCATCGGACTTGGCATTTTCTTTCTGTCTCTGTTTCTGGCAGGCTCCAAATACGGAAATATTGTGCTTGGAAAGCCGGATGAGAAGCCAAAATATTCCTTTTTTGCATGGGGATGCATGATGTTTACCTGTGGTCTGGCAGCAGATATTCTGTTTTATTCGTTCTCTGAGTGGATTTTGTACGCAACAGATCCTCACATCGCAGAACTTGGCAGCATTCAGGACTGGGCAGGCGTATTTCCACTGTTTCACTGGAGCTTTATCCCGTGGGGATTCTATCTGGTACTGGCTGTCGCGTTTGGCTTTATGCTTCATGTAAGAAAACGAAACCGTCAGAAATACAGCGAAGCCTGCCGGCCGATTCTGGGAAAACAGACAGATGGAATTGGCGGCCGTCTGATTGACCTTCTGGCTGTCTTTGCACTGCTGGCCGGAACTGCTACCACTTTTAGTGTGGCGACTCCGCTGATGGCAGAAATCATCGGTGAACTGTTCCATATGGAAGTCAGCAGAACCGTGATTAATATCATCATTCTTCTGATTACCTGCTGTGTTTATACGTATTCTCTTCTGCATGGATTCAAAGGAATCAGCATTCTGGCCAAGGTGTGCATTTATCTGTTTTTTGGACTCCTTGCCTTCGTCCTGCTGTTTGGGGGAGAGACGCGGTATATTATTGAAACTGGATTTTCTTCTCTTGGAAAAATGATTCAGAACTTTATCGGCTTGTCGACGTATACGGACCCGATGCGTACGACAAACTTCCCACAGAACTGGACCATTTATTACTGGGCATACTGGATGGTATGGTGTGTGGCAGCACCGTTCTTCATTGGCAGCATTTCCCGCGGAAGAACCGTGCGCCAGACGATTCTCGGCGGATACGGTTTTGGTGTGGGTTCCACGCTTGTCAGCTTTATTATTCTTGGAAATTATTCGATGGGAAAGCAGATTTCAGGTGCAATTGATTTCATTTCGCAGTATAATGAAAGCGGAGATTTATATCATCTGATCGTGTCGATGATCAAAACCATGCCGTGTGCACCGCTGATTATGGTTGTTGTATTAGTTACGATGGTTGCATTTTATGCGACATCGTTCGACTCGATCGCATTGACAGCATCGTGCTACAGCTACCGGAAACTGGAAGACGGCGAAGAGCCGGCAAAAGGAATTCAGCTGATGTGGTGTATTCTGCTGATCCTGCTTCCGATTGCACTTCTCTTCGCAGAGAGTTCCATGAACAGTCTGCAGTCCGTCAGTATTGTAGCGGCATTTCCGATCGGCATTGTGATCGTAATGATTGCGGTCAGCTTCTTAAAAGATGCAGAACTGTATTTAGAAGAATTGCAGGGAGGAAAAGCGCATGGAGAGGAGAAAAAAGAGAATCGTTAAACTGACAGCATTTTTGTTTCTGCTTGAGGCATCCATTTTTGTGATGCCGCAAAAGGCGTTTGCGGACGAAAATGAGGATGTTACATTGCCGACGGGCGATATTAAACCCATGGAACCACAGCAGGATGAGTCCGGGATTGATACATACGGGGCCGATGAAGGCGATGAGTTCAGCGGAACGGAGTATGAATTGTATACGGTTCTGGAGAATCGTGTGAAAGAAGCGATGCTGGCTGGAAATGAATGGGTATCCATTAAAGATTTAAAAATAAGAAGGGATACCTATGACATTTGGGAATCGAAACACATAAAGCAGTGAGAATCCCCCATGGTTGAATGGAAGCGTTCAACCATGGGGGATTTTAATGGATGTTCCTCTTGCAGTCCCCCCCATTTTGTGTTAACATAAAACACGCAAATAACCAACAGCAAGGAGTTCTATTTTACATGAACATTACTTCAAAATACCGTTCTCTCTCCGTCCAGGCGAAGGCGGCGCTTTGGTTTACGATCTGCAGTTTCTTACAGAAGGGCATTTCGTTCATCACAGTTCCGATTTTCACGCGTCTGATGAGCACCGAGGAGTACGGAACCTATACGGTTTATCTGTCCTGGCTGCAGATTTTGACGATTATGACATCGCTGTACCTGTTCAATGGTGTTTATGACAATGCGATGGCAAAGTACGAGAAGCAGCGGGATGAATATACATCTGCAATGCAGGGACTGACGCTTGTGATTACGGGTGCGGTTTTTGCATTGTATTGTTTTACGTCGGGTTTCTGGGAGAAGATTTTAAATCTGCCGAAATCCATGATTTTGTTGATGTTTCTGGAAGCGCTGCTGAGTCCGGCGCTTTCTTACTGGTCGGGGCGGCAGCGGTTTGAGTATCGGTACCGGATTCTGGTCTGCGTGACGATTCTGCAGGCGCTGATGAACCCGATCGCGAGCCTGGTGCTGATCCGTATCAACGGCGGTACGGCCATGATGCGGATCTTAGGTATCGTCGGGGTGCAGGTCTGCATCTGTGTGCCGATTATTGTGTTCCAGTTCTGCAAAGGAAAAGAGTTCTTTTCGAAGGAATACTGGGGCTACGCACTGCGGATCGGAATTCCGATTGTGCCGCATTATCTGTCCGGTATTATCCTGAATCAGGGCGACCGCATCATGATCGACAAGATGGTTGGAAAGACGGAAGTTGCGCTGTACGGGCTGGCGTACAGCATTGGTATGCTGGTGCAGCTTTTCATCAGCGGTATGAACAGTGCATTGACACCGTGGATGTACAGCAAGATCAAAAAGGGCGACATCCGCTCGATGCGGAAGGTGCTGCAGCTGCTGAGCATTGTAGTGGTCGGCATAGCCGTGGCGCTGATGCTGATCAGCCCGGAGCTGGTGCTGATTTTCGGATCACCGAAGTACCGCGAGGCGGTGTACGTCATTCCGCCGGTGGCAGCGAGTGTGTTCTTTATCTTCATTTATAATATTCTCTCGATGCCGCAGTTTTATTATGAAAAAACACAGTTTCTGATGGCTGCATCCATGGCGGCGGCTGGAGCGAATGTGGTGCTGAACTTTATTTTTATCCGCCTGTTCGGTTACATCGCGGCCGGTTACACGACGCTGGCATGCTATATGCTGTATTCGGTCGGCCATTATATTGTGAGCAAACGGATTCTGGTGAACGAAGGAATCCAGGAAAATCTGATGAGTCCAGGATTTCTTGTGGCGTGCTCCGTTTTTCTGATTGGAGCAAGCATCATCTGCAATCTTATTTTCCCGTACAGAATCCTGCGTTACGCGATTCTGCTCGCAAGTGCAGGGCTGGTCTTCTGGAAGAAAGAACTTCTGCTGAAGACGATGGCGGATATTCGGAAAAAATAAAAAAGTGGGGGAGGATTTGAAACGAATGTTCAGAGACTCCCCGTTTTTGCGCGTTTTTTCTTGACAGCCACAGAAAAAACGATACAATGAAAGAATGAAGAAAAGTAAGGCATTTTAAATTAGAAAAGGAAAAATTACATGAGTACCAGTATTTCAATAAAAGAACTAAAAGAGCTCGATCCGTCAAGCTATCAGATCGTCGATATCCGCGATGCGGTAGAGATCTCCCACGGCGCGATTCCGGGAGCGCTTGGGATGAAGACAGAAGAAATCGAGACAAGTGATGCGATTGACCGGAGCAAAAAGACGATTATCTGCTGCAGCCGCGGCCGGTTCAGTGTGGCTGCTGCGGAAGAACTGCAGGAGAAGGGCTGGGACGCTGTGAGTCTGGAGGGCGGTTACATCGCCTGGCTGATGGACGTGATGAGCGCGCCGGAGGAGCAGGACAAGGCGGCGGATGTCGAGAAGAGTCTCCGCAAGAAGTTCAAAAAGTCGATCTGGTCCAAATTTACGAAAGCGATCAACACGTACGAGCTGGTAAAGCCGGGTGACAGAATTGCCGTCTGTATTTCCGGCGGAAAAGATTCGATGCTGATGGCGAAATGCTTTCAGGAGTTAAAGCTTCACAATAAATTTGATTTCGAAGTAAAATTCGTTGTCATGGATCCGGGATACAGCCCGGAGAACCGCAAAGTGATCGAGGACAACGCAAAGAGCCTCCACATTCCGATCACCATTTTCGAGACAGACATTTTCGATTCGGTCTACCATGTGGAAAATTCCCCGTGTTATCTCTGCGCGAGAATGCGCCGCGGCCATCTGTATCATTTTGCACAGCAGCTCGGCTGCAACAAGATTGCACTCGGCCATCATTACGATGATGTCATCGAGACGATCCTCATGGGAATGCTCTACGGTGCGCAGGTGCAGACGATGATGCCGAAGCTTCACAGCATCCACTTCGAGGGCATGGAGCTGATCCGCCCGCTGTATCTGGTGCGCGAGGATGATATCAAGGCGTGGAGAGATTATAACGGTCTGCATTTCATCCAGTGTGCCTGCAAGTTTACCGATACCTGCACGACCTGCAATAACGAGGAGAATCGTTCGAAACGCGTGGAGATTAAGGAACTGATCAAAAACCTGAAAAAGGAGAATCCGTTCGTGGAGAGCAATATTTTCCGCAGTGTCGAAAATGTCAACATTGACACCGTGGTCGGCTACAAGCAGCACGGCATCCGCCACAATTTCCTGGAAGGATACGACGACAATCCGGGGTATGTGCCGGAGGCAGAAAAAGCAGCGGCGGAAACGGAGCAGGAAAAAGAAGGAAAGTAATGCACAGAAAAATAGAAGAAACGCCGGGGCGGGAGAAAATGCTGATCCGGCTGAAAGAGCTCCGTCTGGAACGCGGTTACTCGATGACGCAGGCGGCGCGGAAGATTTTCAGTCACCCGGACACCTACAACCGGTATGAAAAAGGCATCCGTGAGATTCCATTGGACTGTCTGATTACGCTGGCAAAGCTGTATGACTGCAGTCTCGATTATCTCGCGGGTGTTTCCGATCAGCCGCGAAAATACGGAAGGTGATGTAAATGGCAATTCCTCTTTATCTGACGACGATAGAACAGGATATTTTTAATACATTCCGGTATCTGCCGCATGCCGTTGCAGTCGGTGTCGGCTTTGTGACGGTTGCAGCAGCGTGGAAAAATCAGCAGATCCAGAAGAAACGGAAACGGCTGGAGCAGTACCGTGCGCTGCACGGCGGGCAGCTTCTGGCGTGGTTTCTGGTAGCCGTCTATTTTGCCATGCTGATTTCGATTACACTGCTTTCGAGAGAACCGGGTTCGAGAACCGGTGTGGATTTGAAGCTGTTTGAAACCTGGGGAAACCAGTGTCTGCCGGACCGGTATTTTGTGGAAAATATTCTGATGTTTCTGCCGTTCGGTGTATTACTGCCAGCGGCGGTGCCGTTTCTTCGGAGATGGTGGTACTGTGTGTATGCGGCATTTGCCATGAGCATGATGTTGGAAACTGTGCAGCTTTTAACAGAGCGCGGCTTCTGCCAGTTAGATGATGTTGTGACGAATACGCTTGGAGCAGCCATCGGGTATCTGGTGTTTGCACTGGTGCGGAAATGTTGGAGAGGGAAGATAGAAGAATAGAAGGAAAACAAGAAGGCTCTGCCCAAATGGACAGAGCTTTTTTCTTCCCTGTTTTTATAGCAAGACCCGAAAATAATGCAAAAAATTCAGCACCGCAGAGCGTGAATTACTGCGTCACAGATTTTCGTCGTACCCCGGTACGCCTTCAAATCTGTTCCTTGCAATTCGCGCTCTGCAGCACTGCCTTTTTTGCATTATTTTCGGGTCTTGCTATAGATGGAAGTGCAGGAGAGTTAATCCACCCGTTCTTTTCCCCAGAAAAACAATGCCACGGTTCCTGGCCCTGTGTGGCTGCCGATGGTGGTTCCGATGTTGTTGATCTCGACTTTTCCGTTCAGATTGGGAAAGCGTTCCTCGATAAGATCCGCAACGGCCCGCGCATCGTCGTAGCAGGCGGACTGGGAAATGTAGCATTTGCCGGAGTAGGAGAGGCCGCCCTCGGCGTTTTCTTCCATCTGGTCGACGATTTTTTTGATGACTTTTTTCTTCGTACGGATTTTAAACCGCGGAATCAGACGGCCTTCGTTGTCCATGTTGAGCAGCGGGCAGATACCGAGGAGGCCGCCGATTGCGCCGGAGGCTTTGGAGATGCGGCCGCCGCGCACGTAGAAGGTGAGGTCCGTGGAGAAGAACCAGTGATGGACTTTGAGGCGGTTTTTCATCGCAAAATCGTAAACCTCTTCCAGCGGTTTTCCTTCATCGCGCAGGTCGGCAAGGCGGTCCATCAGAAGACCATAGCCGGAGGAAGCGCCGAGGGAATCCACGATGAGGATTTTCCGTTCCGGGTAGCGCTCTTCAAGGTCGGCTTTGGCGATCATCGCAGAATTCAGGACACCGGAAATGCCGGAGGAGAGGCAGACGTGGAGAATGTCTTTGCCGTCCTGCAGGAATGTTTCAAAATAGGCTTCAAATTCATCGGCATTCACCTGGGATGTTTTTGTGGAAGCGCCGGCGGCCATGGCGGCATAAAACTGATCGAACGGCATGGACTTGCCGAGATCGTCCGCGTACTCGGTGTCATTTAATTTGTAATGGAAACAGATGTATGAGATTTCCCGTTTGGAGAAATGTTCTTCGGTAAGGTCTGCTGTAGAGCAGCAGCTGATGACATAGGAACTCATAAAATAATCCCTCCTTGTAAAAATGAAAGTAAGAACTCTGGTTTCTGTGCCTATTGTAGCATCCCGAATGGGAAAAGGCAACTGCGGAACGTGATTATATCCGTAATGAAAGGGGCGGTGAAATGGTGTCAAGCCTTGTATTTGCGGTACGGCCTGTGGTAAAATAGAACTATGAGAATACGAAAATACAAAGGAGGTTTTTGCATATGCAGAATTATTCAGGAGAAGAAGGGCTGCAGTATCATCTGCAGATCCGAAAAGGCGATGTGGGACGGTACGTGATTCTGCCGGGAGATCCCAAACGGTGTAAAAAAATTGCAGCTTACTTTGAGAACCCGGTGCTCGTCGCAGACAGCCGGGAATTTGTGACTTATACGGGTACTTTGGACGGTGTAAAGGTTTCCGTTACATCTACCGGCATCGGCGGTCCGTCGGCTTCCATCGCGATGGAAGAGCTGATCCAGTGCGGCGCCGATACGTTTATCCGCGTCGGAACATGCGGCGGTATGGCACTCGATGTAGAGGGCGGCGATATCGTGGTGGCAACGGGAGCGATCCGTGCGGAGGGAACGTCAAAGGAATACGCACCGATCGAGTTCCCGGCAGTCGCAGACCTTACCGTGACGAATGCGCTGGTGCAGGCGGCAAAGAATCTTGGGAAAAAATGGCATGCGGGCGTGGTACAGTGCAAGGATTCCTTCTACGGCCAGCACGACCCGGAGCAGATGCCGGTCGGCGATGAGCTGCTGAAAAAATGGGATGCATGGATGAAGCTTGGATGCAAAGCGTCAGAGATGGAATCGGCGGCACTCTTTATCGTGGCAAGTGCCCGCGGCGTCCGTGCCGGATCGGATTTTCTTGTGATGGGAAATCAGGAGAGAGTGAAACGCGGCATGGAGAACCACATTACGCACGATACGGAAGGTGCGATTCAGGTAGCCATCGAGGCACTGCGGATTCTGATCCGGGAAGATCAGAAATAAGAAAGAAAAAATAAGGGGATACTGGAAAGGGGATGCTGGATATGAAACAGGAAATCAGTACAGAAATAAAACAGGAGCTGGTAAAACAGGCTCTGGCAGCGCGGAAATTTGCGTATGTGCCGTATTCGAAATTCCGCGTAGGCGCGGCGGTTCTGGCAAAGAATGGAGCGATTTATACCGGTTGCAACATTGAAAATGCGGCGTATACACCGACAAACTGCGCGGAGCGCACCGCGGTCTTCAAAGCCGTATCCGAGGGCATAACGGAATTTGACGCGATCGCCGTCTGCGGCGGCCCGGGAGAGGCAGAGCCGGAGGATTTCTGCACACCGTGCGGTGTCTGCCGTCAGGTGCTGCGGGAATTCGTTGATCCGAACGAATTTCTCGTCCTTCTCTGCAAGGGCGACGGTTCCTGGAAAGAAATGACACTCGAGGAGCTGCTGCCAATGGGATTCGGAAAAGAAAATTTATAAACAGAAGCCGGAAAAGAAAAAATCCAGGGCAGGTACGGAAAGTACCGTATGCCCTGGATTTTTATGTCCAAGATATAAAAATTATTTACTGAAATTTCGGCTCACAGGTCAGATCGCATCCCAGACGCTGGAACATTTTGCGGTCCACATCGGAGAGCATAACGCTGGAGTGCACCTGGCAGCCCTTTAACTGCGGCAGGCAGGAGAGTGCTTTCTGTGCATCCTCGCTCTGTGCAGCAGTAGCAGACAGCGCAATCAGAACCTCGTCGGTATGAAGACGCGGGTTCTTGCTTCCGAGGTATTTGGTTTTCAGGGTCTGGATCGGAGCGATGGATTCCGGTGAGAGAACATGTACGTCATGGTCGATGCCGGAGAGCTCTTTTAATGCATTCAGCAGAAGCGCCGCGCTCGATCCGAGCAGATCGCCGGTCTTTCCGGTGATGACGCGTCCGTCCGGAAGTTCCATGGCAGCGGCCGGTGCGCCGGTCGCCTCGGCACGAACAAGAGCCGGGGAAACGGTGGTACGGTCTGCGGCAACGATGTTTTCCTGTTTCATCAGAAGCTCGATTTTGTAAGCCTCAGTCTCGGAGCGGGAGCCGTCTGCGATACCGTCCACAGCAGTGTAGTAGCGGCGGATGATCTCCTGACGGGAAGCCTCGCGGCATGCCTCATCATCGATAATGCAGTTTCCGGCCATGTTGACACCCATGTCTGTCGGGGATTTGTACGGGCTCTCGCCGAAAATCTGCTGGAAGATCGCGCGCAGAACCGGGAAAATCTCAACATCACGGTTGTAGTTGACGGTTGTCACGCCGTATGCCTCGAGGTGGAACGGGTCGATCATGTTGACATCGTTCAGATCGGCGGTAGCAGCCTCGTAAGCCAGGTTGACCGGGTGCTTCAGCGGCAGATTCCAGATCGGGAAGGTCTCATATTTTGCATAGCCGGCGTTTACACCGCGTTTGTGCTCATGGTAAAGCTGGGAAAGGCAGGTTGCCATCTTTCCGCTTCCCGGTCCCGGTGCGGTAACGACAACGAGCGGGCGGGTTGTCTCGATGTACTCGTTCTTTCCGTATCCCTCATCGCTCACGATCAGCGGCACATTATGCGGGTAGCCCGGAATCGTGTAGTGAATGTAAACCGGGATGCCGAGCTTCTGCAGTCTCTTCTTGAAAGCGTCTGCACTGTGCTGTCCGGAATACTGCGTGATGACAACACTGCCGACATAGAGGCCGCGTCCGCGGAACTCATCAATCAGACGGAGCACGTCGCTGTCATAGGTGATGCCGAGGTCGCCGCGGATTTTGTTTTTCTCAATATCGGCTGCGGAAATCGCCATTACGATCTCAGCCTGGTCGGAGAGCTGCATCAGCATGCGCAGTTTGGCATCCGGTGCAAAGCCCGGAAGAACGCGGGATGCGTGGAAATCGTCGAACAGCTTTCCACCGAATTCCAGATACAGCTTGTTGTCAAACTGGTTGATGCGGTCGCGGATGTGCTCGGACTGCATTTTCAGGTATTTTTCATTGTCAAATCCAATTTTCATGGTATTTTTCTCCCTTTTTTCCATGGTATTTGTTTGAAAGAAACGGATCATTCCTGCAGGGATGATGCAAAGTTTTCCCCATTGGGTTCTGAAGAGTTACAAACAACTGATTTTATTTTACTATAGAGAAAAGTCACGTGCAAGAAAAAAATGCGGCAGGAATAGAAGCGATTCAGAAAAAGCACTCCTTCGCGCAAGCATGATTCGCGATTTTTCCGGAATTTCGCATGGATCTGAATCGTTACAAAAAAAATCTCCCCAAAAGGAGAGAGGCCGGGACTTGGTTGAAGCCCCGGCGGTATGAAAAAGAAATCTATCTATTAGAAAGGTTGGCGTTGGAGACGTGCTTCCAGAAATGCTTTGCCGTCTCCGGTTTATTTATAGAGAAACAATGGAGGTTGTTTTTTACTTCCTTTGTTGTTGATAAGATTAGTATACGGGAAAATTGTGACCAGAATGTGTACACGGGATAAAGCTTTTCTGAAGAGAACATGAAAACAAAAGGAAGAAAATCTGACGGAATTGTAAAGAAGTAGTCAAAAAGGATTCATGCACCGTGGAAAAGGCGCATAAAATGCAGGAGAAGAAAAAGAGCATTTCCGGCAGGAAAACCGATAAGACCGGAAAACCGGCTATCTGGCAGCTGCGGGGAAGAGGTTTCTATGCCGGAAATGAAAAGGAAGAGAAAAATTTGCAGAGCGTGATTCTGGATATGGTCAACCGTTTTGGCTATCTTGGTATTCTGATTCTGATTGCGGTGGAAAATGTATTTCCACCGATTCCCTCCGAGGTGATTCTGACCTTTGGCGGTTTTCTGACAACGTGTACTCGGCTGCACCCGGCGGGGGTTGTGCTGGCATCTACGGCGGGCTCACTGCTTGGCGCGCTGGTGCTGTACGGAGCCGGAACCCTCGTCAGCCCGGAAGGGCTTGCCGAGCTGCTCGAGAGCCGGCCGATGAAGCTTCTGGGGTTTCGGGCAGAGGATGCCTGGAAGACCATTGCCTGGTTTCAGAAAAAGGGGCAGCGGGCTGTGCTGCTCGGCCGATGCATTCCGATCATCCGAAGTCTCATCTCGGTTCCGGCCGGCATGGCGGGGATGAAGATGCCGGGATTTCTGCTATATACCATAGTCGGGAGTACGGTCTGGAATCTTCTTCTGGTTGGCATCGGTGCAGCGGTCGGCGCTGCATGGGAGCAGGCGGCAGAATATGTGAAGCTATATGCGGATGTGGTTTTCCTTATTTTAATGGTGGGAACCGTATGCTTTCCGGCATTCCATTTATATAGGAAGAAACACCGTCAAAAATAATAGGATGCATGAAATCATGCATGATATGCAAAAAATATGCTTGCAATTTAGCAATAAGTGTGCTAAGATTCATCTCAACAAATAAAAGGGAGTAGCGAAACGCCGCGGGATCTGAAATAAAAACATCCCGTGCGGGTTTGAAACCGTCAGCCGATGTTGAGAAACATCCGTATCAAATGAGAACGCAAGACTTTTATTGTGGCAGATGTCATGATAGGAGTCTTTTTTTATCCTTCGACTCCTGAATACCAAACATGAACTGCCATCCGTTGCCAGCGAAAGAAGCGTGGCGGAGAGAGAGGAATGTATGAGCAGCCAAAGAGTAAAAAAAGAATTGTACGAAACTGCAATGACAGGAGAAAAGGCACTGACCAGCCTGATGTATGTACAGATGACACTGTATGCAGCAAAAAGCCAGAAAACGTATGCCAGGGTGCGAAGCGAGGGGCGTGCAAGGATGCGCCACACGGGGCTTCATATGAATCAGTATTTAAGAGCGGCTGGAAAGGATCTGGAAAGCTTTCGAAACCGTCTGAAAGAGACACATCTGCCGGAAGAGCTTCAGTCAAAGGCAGAAACATTTCTGGTCCAGACGGTACATGCGCTGGATGTGACGGAGAAAAAACAGATGTACCGCAGGGAACTGATCGGGATGGAAGAGAAAGTAAAGGAAACAGCAGAACAGATCGAGGAGCTGCTGAAAAGCATGCGGGAGCTTGGAGTATAAGTCACCGTCTGGCAGGCTCTGCGTGACCCGTAACGTGTAGTATCCGCAGGGGAGTCGGCGAAGGGGAATGCGCATGGTGGACTTTTCAAAAACAAAATGTTAAGATAAAACATATGGTAATGATTCAGAGCCATGCGAAATAGAAGAGAAGATGCAGGAAAGAAAAGGAGTAAGAAACGTGGCAGAAGAAATTGCAATGAAGGTGATCGCCCGAATCCACACGGATTTCCCGGAAAAATTCGGGATTCCGAGGCAGAGCGGACTGATCGAAGAACTAAAGAGTACGATCGTTTTTGAACCGGAGTTCCGCGATGCAAATGCACTGAGGGGGCTGGAAGAATATTCCCATCTCTGGTTGATCTGGGAGTTTTCGGAAGCCGTGCGGGATACCTGGTCTCCGATGGTGCGGCCGCCGCGGCTTGGCGGAAATAAGCGTGTCGGCGTATTTGCTACGCGTTCGCCGTTCCGTCCGAATCCGATCGGTCTTTCTTCGGTAAAGCTGGAATATGTGGAGCAGCATCCGTCGCTTGGTCCGGTATTGCACCTTACGGGAGCAGATCTGATGGACGGCACACCGATTCTGGATATCAAACCGTATCTGCCGCATGTAGACAGTCACGTGGAGGCACTTGGCAGCTTTACGGAAAAGACGAAAGAATACTTTATTCCGGTTGAGATTCCGGACGAGCTGCTGGAAAAGGTTCCGGCAGACCACCGTGCGGCGCTGAAAAAAGTGCTGGAGCAGGATCCGCGTCCATCGTATCAGAACAGCGAAGAACGCGTCTACGGACTTTCCTTTGCGGGAATGGAAATCAAATTCCAGGTAAAGGACGAGGTACTGCATGTTGTGGGAGTAGAAATGTGAGGAAGAAATAAAGATCGGGAGAAAAGACCGAAAGCAAGGATCGAAAGCAAAGATCAAAAGCGAAGATCAAAAGCAAAGATCAAAAGCAAGGATTAAAAGCAAAGATCGAGAGAAGAGACCAAAAGCAAGGATTAAGAGAAAAGATAGGAAGAAAAAATGGAACGAAATGTAGAGATAGATAAAATTTCAGATGGAAAACGATACGGAGCTAATGATCTTGTAAAAGTGGGCTGCGACGACTGCCGCGGATGCTCCGCCTGCTGTCATGGGATGGGAGATTCGATTGTACTCGACCCGATGGATGTCTACCGCCTGGAGAAAAAGCTGGGAAAGACGATGGAAGAGATTTTGCTGGCTGGGAACGTGGCGCTTCGTGTCGTGGACGGTGTTATTCTGCCACATCTGAAGATGACAGAGCAGTCAGACCGGTGCAGCTTTTTAAATGAAGAAGGCCGCTGCAGCATCCACGATGCACGCCCGGGCTTCTGTCGGATGTTTCCGCTGGGTCGGCTGTATGAGGATGGAACATTTTCTTATTTCCTTCAGGTGAACGAATGTCCGAAGGAGAACAAGACAAAGGTCAAGGTCCGCCGCTGGCTCGATACGCCGGAGCTTGGGAAATACGAAGCCTTTACGACAAAATGGCATTATTATCTGAAGGAAAAACAGAATGCGGCGCGCGAAAGCGAGGACGATGCATTCCGGCAGCAGATCAGCATGAACATTCTGAAGCTGTTTTATCTGCTTCCGTATGACGGAAATACAGATTTTTATACACAGTTTGCAGATCGAATGGAGCTTGCAGCAGACAAGCATTAAGCAAAAACATATATTAACAGGAGAGGCTGTCGCACGAAGCGAAAACACTACAAAATCTATATTTTGTGGAAATTTTTCTTCGTGCGGCAGCCCTCCTGTTTTTTTATATCGTTTCGTAGGAAAACTTTCCTGCTCCGGCGTAGACCAGGAAGGCTTCCCGGGTCTCACGCCTCCGTCGACGGCTGCAGAAAATGATCTGCCCGTTTTTCAGCAGAATTTCGCCGGTTACCTGTACAAGGGAAACATGGGCAAAGTTGATCAGCAGACCTTTTCCGCCGTGGAAAAAACGATCACTTGGTGTAAGGCAGACCGTCAGGTCGGTAAACGTGCAGCGGGTTGTAAAATCTCCCTGAATGGTGTGGAGAATCAGTCGGTGCTGGCAGGCCTCAACGTAAATCAGGTCGTCGAGCGCCAGCCGGTATTTTTGGGAAACACCCTGTGAGATAATGACTGGAATTTCGAGCAGAACAGCATCGTTCGGATCGAGTGGGAATATTAATTTGGAATACAAGAAAACACCTCCTGGAAAGCATACCGTTTGCGTCGAAGTGCAGCCGTTCGAGTCGAAGCGGTTGTCCGGCGCAAAGAAACATGATAGGGTACAAAATAAAAGTAGGAGGGAGCATTACAGCAAACGTCATAAAATTACAAAATGTAGTTTAGCATAGTGGCAGGATCTCATTCAAGCCGAATTGCCGCACTTCTGTTAAAATCGTTCGACAGATAACGACGCCGGATGGCTTAAAGAGTCGAAAAAAGTAAAAAAAGGAACGATAGGCAGAAAAAACAGCAGAAAGATCAAAAGAAAATCGAAAGAAAAGGAGGCAGAGAAGATTGACGATGCGAGATTGATTTGGTATAATATTCCAAAAATAATTATTACATATAACATTACCGTAAAAGAATAAATATCATATGGAGAGAAATATGAACAGAGAAGTAGAAACAATCAGAGAAAAAGTACATACAACAGCAGATGCAGCATTATTTTTATGCTTTCAGGAAGTGAAGGGAAGCCATTCCAAAGGAGTGATCCGGCTGCCGCTGCTTCATTATGACATTCCGTTTGAGGGATACGGAGAAATGCTGCTTCGGATGAACCGCATTTATGACCTGCTCGGCATGCCGGATGCAGGAAGCTGTATGCGGAGCCTTTCAGAAGGGGAAAAAGAAGAGTGGGAATTTACAGATGAAATGAAGAACAATCAGGATACAACGCTTCCAGCCGGAACTGAGCGTATGGTCAGTATTCAGATTCAGTTCCGACAGCACTGTAGTCTGCAGGGATTTCTGATCTGCGGAAAACAGAAAGCAGGTTTTCGTTCAGCACTTGAAATGCTGTATTTACTGGAAGATTGTCTGCAGGAACAGGATAACTGAATACGGGAGAAAAACGCAACAGAATGAGAGTGGGAGCTATGAAGGAAGAAAAAAAGATCAGAAAGAAAATAAAAATTGAGGATTTGCTGCCAAGAGATCCCATCCAGGTGGATCTCGATGCAATCCTGGGCTATGTGAAGGGAAAAACAATCCTGGTAACAGGCGGAGGCGGTTCGATCGGAAGTGAGATCTGCCGCCAGCTGGCCGGACACGACGTCGGGCATCTGATCATTTTTGACATTTACGAAAACAATGCGTACCAGATCCAGAAATCTCTGGAATGGGAGTTCCCAGATCTCAAGTTGACAGTACTGATTGGTTCTGTGCGGGATGAGCGGAGGCTGGAATCAATTTTTTCGAAGTACCGGCCGGACATCGTCTTTCACGCAGCAGCCCACAAGCATGTGCCGCTGATGGAGGACAGCCCGAATGAAGCGATTAAAAACAATGTTATTGGAACCTTAAAAACGGCGCGCACAGCGAGCCATTATCAGGTAAAGAAGTTTATCCTGATATCAACAGACAAGGCAGTCAACCCGACCAACATCATGGGAGCGAGCAAGCGGCTCTGTGAGATGGTGATTCAGCTGATCGGAAGACACAGCACGACAGAGTTTGCAGCAGTGCGCTTTGGAAATGTACTGGGAAGCAACGGAAGTGTCATTCCGCTGTTCCGCCGTCAGATCGAACACGGCGGTCCGGTGACGGTTACGCATCCGGATATCATTCGATATTTTATGACGATTCCGGAGGCAGTCAGCCTGGTACTTGAGGCAGGCGCCTATGCGAAAAACGGTCAGATCTTTGTCCTGAATATGGGAGATCCGGTCAGAATCGCAGATCTGGCAAAAAATATGATCCGCCTTTCCGGATATGAGCCGGAAAAAGAAATCAAGATCAAATACATTGGCCTGCGACCCGGCGAAAAGCTGTATGAGGAACTTCTGATGAATGAAGAGGGCATGCAGACCACAGAAAACAGCCGGATTTTTATCGGCAGACAGATTGCATTTGACGAGAAGGTATTCCGGGAGCAGATAAAGGAACTCGCGAAGGAAGCGGAAAACGAATGTCCGGACATCTGTTATCTGGTAAAGAAAATGGTACCGGAATACCAGTACGAAGGAGAAAAACAGGGATGACGGACCTTCATGTACATATTCTGCCGGGAGTGGACGACGGATCCCCGAATTTGTCCACCTCCCTTGAAATGGCAGAAATGGCGGCACAAAGCGGGGTGCGTATCCTCGCGGTGACGCCGCATGCAAACCAGACGGGAATCGAAGGCGTGGAGGACGGATACGTCAACTACGAATCGGAACAGTTAGAAGAGCAATTTTACCGTCTGGAGAGGGAAATCAACAGAGAACACATTCCCATCAGCCTGGTGCGCGGTATGGAAATCATGAGCATCGGACCGCTGGGGAAAAAAATCAGAGAGAGAAAGCTGATACCGCTCCATGAGAGCCGCTATTATCTGATCGAGGTGCCGTTTGATATGGCGCCGGACGGAATCAGAAAGCGGCTGCTGGAATTTCCGGCGATGGGAAAAATCCCGGTGCTGGCGCATCCGGAGCGGTATTTCTGCGTGCAGGATACACCGGAGCTTCTATACGAATTCCGGGAAATGGGCGCGGTTTTGCAGATCAACAAAGGAAGCGTGTTTGGAAGATTTGGAGAAGAGGCGGAGCGGACAGCAAGGTTTCTACTGGAAAACCGCCTTGCGGGCTGTGTGGCAAGCGATGCCCACGGAGCTGATTACCGGACCACGGACATGCGGCCGGTCCGGCAGTTTCTGGAGGAGCGGTATGGAGAAGCGTATGCACAGCTTTTAGTGAAAGTGAATCCGAGAAGAATCCTGGAGGACCGTCAGATTTTCTATGAACCGTCCCCGGAATGAAAACGGAAAAGACGCTGGTTCCTCTAAAAACAGGAAGAATGGCGTTACAGAAACGAAAGGAGCATCTTTGATATGCACAAAACGAGAGCGGCAGTTCTCATTCTGTTTCTGGCTTCCACACTTGCCTTTGGCGGGTGTCTGGTGCGGCAGCAGACGGGAAAAGACGGAAAAGGGCCGGAAATTACGATGGACAACAGTGAGATTTCTGCCAGCATCCATGCAGAGGAGTCAGAACTTCTGGCCGGGGTAACTGCTTACGATAAAAAAGACGGCGATGTGACGAGTTCTCTTGCTGTGGAACATATTTCGAATTTTGTGGAAAAAGGGCGGCGGAAAATCAGTATCGTCGCCTTTGATTCCGATAACCACGTTACGCATGCGGAGCGGGAACTGGTGTATAATGATTACACCTCACCGGTCTTTTCCCTGGATCGCCCGCTGCGGTTCAGCCTGAATGCAGATGATCTGACAGAGGGACTTTCCGCGGAGGACTGCCTGGACGGAACGATTACCGACCGCATCCGGATTTCTTACGAGGATGAGATCAGCAGTACACCGGGACTGTACCACGTGACATATTCGGTTGCAAACCGCGCCGGAGATGTGACAAGTCTTCCGGTGACAGTAGAACTCTATGATCCGGCAGAGGAGAACGGAAAGCCGCAGATTACCCTGAGCGATTACCTGATTCATCTGGATCTGCAGCAGCCATTTGATCCGCAGGCATATCTGGAAAGCGTGAGTGTGGATCAGATGCTGTATGAAAAGAGAGAAGACGGTGCGCTTCATGCAGCTTCGTATGAAGAAGAGCTCCTGGGAGAAAACCAGTTTTCCATTGACAATCCGGTCGATACCGGAAGTGCGGGTGTTTATGAAGTGACATACACTGCGACAGCGGAGGATGGGCAGACTAGCTCCGTCCGCCTGATCGTCTGTGTAAACGAATAGGGGGGGATCCAGATGGGAGAATACGACAGAACAGGAAACGGGCAGAGCAGCAAAACAGACTGGGATCTCCGAAGTATCCTGTGCGACATTGCAAAAAACTGGTGGGTCATCCTTCTGATTGCCTGTTCGGCGGCGATGATAACCTATACTGTGATGGCGACTGTACACAAAGACCGGTATACGGTGAAAACCACATTTGCCGTTATGGGACGCGGGGTGGATGCCAATGCGGCATCGAGCCTGTCGGCCACATATGAGATGGCACAGAAATTTGAAGCAATTCTGGAAAATACGATTTTGAAGAAAAAAGTGATGGAGGAGCTTAGCTTGTCCTCGTTTCCGGCAAAAATGAATGATTCCATTGTGCCGGAATCCAATCTGATGGAGCTGTCTGTGACCGCAGATTCGCCGGAAATGGCATTTCGGATCTTAAAGTCGGTACTGAACAATTATACGAGCATTTCCGACTATATTATTCCGAATGTAGTGTTGGAGACACTGCAGCAGCCGCAGGTTTCCGGCGTGCCATCGAACCAGATTCCGACCAAAAAGTATGCCGCGACCGCATTTCTTGCGGCAGCCCTTGCTATGGCGGCACTCATCGGACTCTTTTCCTTTCTGCGGGATACCGTCAAAAATGAGGCAGAATTCACCCGCAAAATTGATGCGGACCTGCTGGGCGTTGTGTATCACGAAAAGAAGAAGAAAAACAGCTCCATGCTGATTACCAATCCGGCGCGGAGCTTTCTGTATGTGGAATCCTTAAAGCGTATTGCATCGCGTGTGCGGGGGCGTCTGGACCGAAAAGGCGGAAAAGTGCTGCTGGTGACCAGTGTGGCGGAAAATGAAGGAAAATCGACCCTTGCGGCAAATCTGGCGCTTGCCCTTGCAGAAGAGCAGAACCGTGTACTGCTTTTGGACTGCGATTTCCGACAGCCGGCGTTACATAAAATCTTTGAGATTCCGGAAAAAGACGGAAAGGATTTCGGAAAGGTTGTCCTCGGAAAAGAGTCGGCATCCGGCGTTTTTGAGAAACACAAGGATACCAACGTATATACCGGAATCTGCCGTAATCGTCTGGAAGAGCCGTCGCTTGCAATCGGCGGTGAGATTTTCCACCGGATTCTGGAGACATGCCGGACCAATATGGACTACATTATTCTGGATACGCCGCCGATGGGAATGACGGCGGATGCAGAAGAGCTTGCAGAGTATGCCGATGCGGCAGTTCTTTCCGTACGGCAGGACGGCGCACTGACGAGGGATATCAACGACGCGATTGATGCATTGAACCAGAAAGAGGAAAAAGTGATCGGCTGTGTATTTGGAAATGTTTATCCGGGATTCGGTGAGCGGATCGGCAACAGCTACGGTTATGGATATGGATACGGCACCTACAGCAGGGCAGAACGATAAGAGGGAGCAAAGAGCATGAGCAGAGAAACGTATGAAACCTATTCGGCGGAACCGGAGAAAATCGATCTGATCGCCTTTCTGGCAGAATATTTCCAGGCATTCCGAAAATTCTTTTTGGGCGTGCTGATTCTTGTGATCCTCATGGGAGGCGGCTCCTTTCTGACGGCAAAGCTGCGGTATCAGCCCATGTATGAGGCATACACCTCATTTGTGGTCGGATCAAACCGCGCGGTCGGCTATTCCTATTATGACAATGTGACGGCGCAGCAGCTTGGAAAAACCTTTCCTTATATCGTAACAAGCGGTGTATTAAAGGATGTTGTGGCACGGGATCTTCAGGTGGGAGCAGTGACATCCCAAATTGAGGCGAGTGTGATGGAAAACACCAACCTGTTCACGATTCGCGTCAAAGATTCTTCACCGGATACGGCATATCGCGTACTTCAGTCCGTCATAACCAATTATCCGGAGGTAGCAGAGTACATAATCGGTGCGACAACGCTGACGGTGGTAGACGACAGCGGCGTACCGGTATCCCCGATCAACAGCCAGGATGCGGTATATGCCGGAATGATCGGAGCAGCGGCGGGACTTGCCGTTGCACTGCTTTTGATTTTCATCTATGTGAGAACAAGAAAAACAATTCGCCAGGCAGAGGACGTGAAAAAGCTGACGAACGCAACGTTCCTTGGAAATCTGCCGGAGGCGAAAATTAAGAAACGAAGCAACGTAAAAGAACAGACCATCACGATCTGTAACCCCAAAGTGCCGGATTCCTTCAAAGAAGCGATGCAGCTCATCCGGACAAGAACAGAGGACGGGCTTGGAAAAGCCGACTGCCCGGTTCTGCTTGTGACAAGCTCTGTGCCGGGAGAGGGAAAGACAACCGTTGCCGTGAATCTCGCAGAAGCATTCGCAAAGAAAAAATACCGCGTAGTGCTGCTGGACGGAGATCTGCGAAATCCGTCGGTATTGAAGTGTATCGGACTTTCCGAGCGGAAGGGACGTGGAATCATAGGAGTGCTGAAAGGACAGATCAGCCTGGATGAGGCACTTACCGATTATCGGGATCTGTCGCTGAAAATTCTGCCGGGTGTCGGAAGTACACAAAATCCGGCCGGCCTGCTGCGTTCCGCGCGGATGAAAACGCTGATCGAAGAATTGAAAGAGGATGCGGATCTTCTGATTATTGATACGCCGCCGTGCGGAGTACTGTCGGATGCATCCCTTTTGGGCGGAATCGCAGATTCTGCAGTTCTTGTCGTACACCAGGGAACTACCAAGGACCGTGAAGTACAGCGGGCACTGGAATTCTTCGAGGATTCGCAAATTCCGGTCTGCGGCTATGTACTGAACGGCGTGCCGGAGGGTGCGACAGGCTACGGATACAGCACCTATGGCGGTTATGGCTACGGAAAATATGGTTATGGTTACGGAAAGTACGGCTATGGAAAAGAAAAAGAAGGCCGGAAAAGTAACCAGTCGGTGAAAGAATAGGGGGAAGAAAACATGAGGGAATCTGGAATTTATCAAATGTATCTGAAAAATCTGCTGGACCGGCTGCTTGCACTGGTTGGAACGGCAGCACTGTCGTGGTTGCTGATTTTGCTTGGCATAGCGATCCATCTCGATTCGCCGGGACCGATTTTCTTCCGGCAGAAGCGGGCAGGAAAGAACGGCACGTATTTTTACATATATAAATTCCGCACGATGCGTATCGATACCCCACATGATATGCCGACCCATATGCTGAATAATCCCGATCTTTTCATCACAAGAGTCGGACGGTTTCTCCGGAAAACATCCCTCGATGAGCTGCCACAGCTCTTTAATATCCTGAAGGGCGATATGGCGCTGGTTGGCCCGCGTCCGGCACTCTGGAATCAGTATGACCTCCTTGTGGAGCGTGAGCAGTACGGCGCAAACAGCGTCCGTCCGGGTCTTACCGGATGGGCACAGATCCATGGACGGGATGAGCTGCCGATCCGGCAAAAAGCTGAACTGGATGGATATTATGTGCACCATATCCAGCTCAAAATGGATCTGGAATGTCTCTGGAGAACAGCAGGAGCCGTACTGCGGCAGGATGGAATTCACGAAGGCAGACTGGAAAAACAGCAGATGAAGGGTGCAAAAGAGGTTGTGAAGGTTGGAAAATAGAAGAAGATAAAAAAGATAGAAAAAGACAGAGAAAGATAGAAAAACAGCAAAAGATAGAAAAAGTAGTAAAAGACAGCAAAAGATAGAAAAAATAGCAAAGATAGCAAAAGATAGGAAGAAACGGGCAGGATGTTTTTGGGAAGGAAAGCATGCTGCCTCGTTTTACATAGAAGCTGGAAAATAATGAGAAAAGTAATTGCATATTGATTGAAAGATGATATAATTTATAAAGAAAATAATGAAATTAGTAATGAAACAATGCGGAATATTACACCGAAACAGGAAAGAAAAATGAAAAAACGAATTCTAATTGTAACCAATCATTCGTATATGTTCTGGCAGTTTCGCAAAGAATTGGTGGAAGCCTTGCAGAAAGAGCATGAAGTGATTCTTGCCATGCCATTTGTCGGGCATGAAGAAGATTTTCGGAAAATGGGAATCGAGTGTATTCCCGTATCCATGAACCGACGTGGCGTGAATCCTTTTGCCGAGGCAAAGCTGTTGCGGGACTATAAGCGGCTTCTGCAAAAAATCAGCCCGGACTTTGTGCTTACATATTCCATTAAACCAAATATCTATATGGGTCTGCTCTGCAGTTGCAAAAAGATTCCCTATTATGCCAACGTACAGGGACTTGGAACTGCATTCCAAAAACCAGTACTGGCCGGATTTGTTACGGTACTGTATCGAATCGCTTTCCGAAAAGTAAAATATGTCTTTTTTGAAAATAAAGAAAACGCCCGCGAATTTGGCGAACGAAACATCGTATCGGCAGATCGTCAGGTTGTTCTGCCCGGTGCGGGAATTAACCTGGAAAAATACAAAATGGAACCTTACCCGAATCACAGCCGTGTCCATTTTCTGTATCTCGGACGAATCATGAAAGAAAAAGGAATAGAAGAACTCTTTTATGCCGTTCGGCGGCTGAAAGAAGAAAACGAAGACTTTGTCCTTGATCTGGCCGGATTCTTTGAAGATATCTACAAAAAGCAGGTAGAAGAACTGGAACAGCTTGGAATCGCCCATTTTTACGGCTTTCAGTCAGACCCGCGCCCATTTTATGCAGAAGCAGACTGTGTCGTTCTTCCCAGCTATCATGAAGGCATGAGCAACGTCCTCCTGGAAGCAGCGGCAACCGGCCGCCCTGTTATCACAAGCAATATCCCGGGCTGCCGGGAAAGCGTAGAAAATGGAAAAAGCGGTCTGCTGGTTGAAGTAAAAAACAAAGAGATGCTGTATCAGGCAATGAAAAAGATGCTGCATTGCAGCAGAGAAGAACGGGAAAAAATGGGTAAAGCAGGAAGAGAGAAGATGAAAAGAGAGTTTCGGAAGGAAGCTGTGGTGGAGAGAACGGTGAGGAGCCTGGAGTAAAAACAGGCAAAGACAAATCGGATCGGAAACTTACGAGGGAAATGGGAGTTGGAGAAAAGCTAAACGGATGATAGAGAGCAGCTTATAAATGCAGGTTCTTTGGGGAGGAGTAGTGCGAGGGATTGGACGTGTGCATATAAGCTGTTTTATATTTGAGGAATTGGGAAAGAGTAGGGACTTGAAAAAGAGTGAGGGGATTGGATTATAAAAGGGAACTGGAGAGAATGACATGACATTGACGAATTATCCCGTTAGCATTGCATAGTATAATTAAAACTATAAAGGAGAAATTGTATGTCACAATATATTTTTATATTGGTGTGGATTGCAGCAATGTTTTTTTTGAAGTCAGTAATGAGTGGTGGATATCGTGTAGAAAACATATTAGGTAAAAAAGAGTATAGGGTTTCGTGGGGATTTGCGGCGTTTGCTTTTTGTCCAGTTGTTATAATGGCAACATTTAGAGGGGATATGGGGGACAGCTATGCATATAAGACAATGTTTAGAAACTTGCCCAACACAATATCTGGTCTTTTAAACTATATCCCATCTGTAACAAAGGATAAAGGTTTTTCTGCATTAAGCGGTATTATAAAATGCATCTTTGGAAGTAATGATGTAGTATATTTCTGTGTGTTAGCAAGTATTCAAGCTATAATACTTGTTACGATTTATAGAAAGTATTCCACGAATTATTTGTTGTCTATTTTTTTGTTTATTGCGTCAACAGATTACTTATCATGGATGTTTAACGGTGTAAGACAGTTTGCCGCAGTAACGATAATTTTTGCATCAACAAAATTTATGTTAGAAAAAAAGTGGGTTCCTACTATTTTGATGATTTTACTTGCGTCTACAATGCATCAATCAGCGTTAGTGATGATACCTATTGTGATAATTGTGCAAGGTAAAGCATGGAATAAAAGGACGATTTTGTTTTTAAGTGCAGCATTAGTGGCGGTGACTTTTGTAAATCAGTTTACAAGTATACTGGATAATATGATGCAGGAAACGCAGTATGCAAACATGGTGAATGACTGGACCTTGTGGGGAGATGATGGAACTAATGTATTTAGGGTTTTAGTGTATTCTGTACCAACGATTTTGTCTCTTATTGGACTGAAATACATTCATTATGAAAATGATCCTGTAATCAATTTTTGTGCAAATATGTCAATTGTATCTACCGGATTATATATTATTTCCATGTTTACAAGTGGCATCTTTATTGGTCGTTTGCCAATTTATGCATCATTATATAATTATATTTTGTTGCCATGGGAAATAGATCATATGTTCACTAAAAAATCATCTAAAATCATGGGACTATTTATGGTGGTAGCGTATTTAGCGTTTTATTGGTATCAGGTTGTAATTACTTGGTGAAGAAAGATGAAATGCGATGAGAGGGATAAAGTTATGAATTATTGCCCCAAATTTACTGTTATTATACCTGTATATAATGTTGCTGCTTATTTAGCTAAATGCATTGATAGTGTTTTAAAACAGGAGTTCAAACAGTATGAAGTGATTTTGATTGATGATGGCTCAACAGATGAAAGTGGTACAATATGTGATAAATTTGCTGAACAAGATAAGAGAATAGTGGTCATTCATCAGAAAAACAAAGGATTATCTGCCGCAAGAAATATTGGAATAGAAAATGCGAAAGGAGAATACATATTATTTTTAGATAGCGATGATTATTGGCATGATAGTAGTGCGTTAAATATAATATATTCTCGATTGAACGTAAGTAATGCGGACATACTATCTTTTAATTACATGAAATTTTGTGATGATGTATTTGAAAAACCATATTTTAAACAAGATACTAATATGCCATTAGACAAACTGGAAAAGAATTCACTGGAATATCAAGTAGATCATGATTTATGGATTGCATGTGCTTGGAATAAAGTGATTAAAAGAGAATTATTTTATCAAGGGAAGCTATATTTTAATTTGGGAATTACATCCGAAGACATAGATTGGTGTTTGCGATTGGCGTTATATGCGGAAAAATTCGATTTTATCGCAAATGTGATTGTTTGCTACAGACAAAGAAAAACTTCAATTTCAAATAGTATTACAGTGCAAAAGATGGATATGCTTATTGATAATATTGAAGTTTGTTTGTCTTTGCTAGAAAAAGAACAAAAGATTCGAAAAATAGACATTTTAAAACCATATATAGGATATCAGTATGGAACTGCCATCTATTCAATGTCTTTTATTACCAATAAAAAAGAATACAATCGAATAATGAAAAGGTTGAACCAAAATAAGGATGTTTTAAGATGGTCAAAGAATCGAAAGGTTCAAATGCTTCAATTGGTAGATTATATAGGAGGAAATAAACTCTTAGTATTCTTATTAAGAATAAAAAACAGACTAAATAAGTTACAATGAAAGAATTAGAAAATATGAATTTAATTACAGTTTTTACACCTACATATAATAGAGCGTATTGCTTGAATAAATGTTATGAAAGTATGCAAAAACAATCTTGCAAAGCATTTGATTGGTTGATTGTTGATGATGGGTCAACAGATAATACAAAAGAACTTGTAGAAAAATGGATCAAACAAAAAACGGAGTTTAACATTCGATATATTTATAAAGAAAATGGAGGAATGCATACAGCGTATAATACAGCTTATGCGAACATAGATACAGAGCTTTCTGTGAATGTTGATTCAGATGATTATTTAACGGATACTGCTATTGAAGATATCTTATCATTCTGGAAAAAAAACAAGAGAGAGAATATTGGTGCAATATATGCATTAGATCAATATGAAGATGGTAATGTAGTAGGGACACCTTTTCCAAACGATTTAAAGGAATTCAAGGGGTGGGGATATAAAAATATAGTTTATTATAGTGGAGGAAAGAAAAAAGTCTTTCGAAATAGTGGTGATAAAAAGTTGATTGGTGTAACTTCTGTTATAAATAAATATCCGCCAATTCCAGTTTTTGAAGGTGAAAAATACCATAGTTTATATTATAAACAACATTTGTTGGAGAGAGATTACACTGTGTTAATTATGAATAAGCCGGTATGCGTGGTTGAATATATGAATGATGGAAGTTCAAAAAATATGTTTTATCAATATGTACGTAATCCTAAGGGATTTTGTAATGAACGTAGATATGTGATGAAATATGCACCTAGTTTTAAGCTAAAGATAGAGGCATGTATACATTATGTTGCAGAGAGTTTATTAGCAAAAGATTATTACTTCATAGGGCATTCAACAAATAGGCTTTTTACTTTAATTTCAGTAGTTCCAGGTGTGTTATTATATTTTATAATAAAAAGGAAAACAAAGAAATGAAAATTGCAATTATTATAGCATATTTTGGGAAATTGCCGGAGTATATACAATTGTTTTTGGATTCATGCAAACTTAATTATGGCTTTGAATGGCTGATTTTTTCAGATGATGATACAACTTATAACTATCCTAGTAATGTGCATCTGATTAAAATGAATTTCGGTGAGTGCAAAAAATTGATTCAGTCGAAGTTTGATTTTGAAATTACATTATCGAAACCGCAAAAGTTATGTGACTATAAATGTGCATATGGAGTGATATTTGAAGATTATATTCAGGACTACGATTGGTGGGGACATTGCGATTTAGACCAAATATTTGGGAATCTAAATATGTTTGTCACGGAGGATATGCTAAGAAAATATGATAAACTGTTTTCACTTGGACACTTGTCTTTATATAAAAACTCATATAAAAATAATAGAATTTTCATGGGAAAAATTGAAGGAAAGATCAGATATAAAGAAGTGTTTGTAACAGAACGAGGATGTGGATTCGATGAATGGCTGCCTGGAAATGTGAATGATATATATATGCAAACTAATAGTCCTATTATGCTAGAAAATATTGGTGCAGACATCAATCCTTATAAAACATCTTTCGAAACAGTTAGTTTTGATATTAATGAGCGATGCTACAAATCGAATCTTATTAGAAATTCTATATTTGAAGTAGCCAAGGGACATCTTTTTCAAATATATTCAGTTAATGGTGAGTTACATACAAGAGAGTTTCCATATGTTCATTTACAGAAAAGAAAGATGAGGGATTTGAGAAAAAATAAAAACTCTGATAATTACTATCTTATACCAAATTGCTTTATAGATAAGGATATTAATCCGAGTGTTTTATTGCGGGTATGTACGATATGGAGAGTATTCAATTATCAATTTTTTAGAGTGAAAATAAATAGTTTGAAATATAGATTTAAAAATTCTGATTGGAAGTTTACAAATGTATTTAAATAAGATCAAAACGGGATGAAATTTTTGAACTTTACAAACAAACATCTAAAGTGATTCATTTGTTTTGATTTGCTAAAGGCAGTAAGAAAAAAATAGAAATGGAAAATGAGATTGAAAAATCCAGCATATTTTGAATAGTATATAAAAATTTTAGTGACAAAGCGGAATATATCCATGAGTTTTTGCGTATGATCTGTTGGATATGGGAGTGCATATTATATAAATAAAAGTAAAGAGGAAGTAGAGGGTTATGAGTAACGACGGACATAGCAAAATTAAAATTTTGTTTGTGATTCATGATTTATCGGTTGGTGGCGCAGAAAAAGTACTAATTAACTTGGTAAACAATATGGATTATTTGAAATTTGATGTTACGGTACTTGCTTTGTTTGATGAAGGTGTTAATAAACAGTTTTTGAATTCTAAAATTAAATATCGTTACGCATTTAGACATGCGATTCGTGGAAATTCACATTATATGAAGTTGCTTTCTCCAAAACAACTTTACCGTTGGCTTGTATCGGATGAGTATGACATTGTGATTTCGTATTTAGAAGGGCCTTCGGCCAGAATTGTAGCAGGTTGTCCTAAAAACAAAACGAAGATTGTGTCTTGGATTCATTGTACATATCATAATAAAGAAGAATTGGCAAAATCATTTCGTGACATTAAAGAGGCGTACAAGTGTTACGAGAAGTCAGACAGAATGATTTTTGTGTCAGAGGAAGTAAAACAAGCTTTTATTAGATATTGTCCGATAAAATGTGAAACGCATGTATTATATAACACAAATGAATCTGAAAAAATCATTGTGAAAGCTGCTGAAAGGATAGAAGAAGACTTATTTAAAAAAAACACTTTTTTTTGGTGTGGCGTAGGAAAAATTGTTCCGAATAAAGGTTTTGATCGAATGATTAGGATTCAAAGACGTTTGCTCGAAGAAGGATATGACGTACAATTGTTGATTTTAGGCACTGGATGGCAACAAAAGGAATTAGAAAATTTGTGTGAGGAGAATGGTGTTTCAAATGCAGTTACTTTTTTGGGATATCAAACAAATCCATATAAATACGTTTCTAATTGTGATTTGTTTGTATGTGCTAGTTACGCAGAAGGTTTTTCTACTGCAACAACCGAAGCGTTAATTGTAGGAACACCAGTATGTACGGTGAATGTGTCAGGCATGAAAGAAATGCTTGGTGAAAATGATGAGTTTGGCGTTATAGTGGAGAATAATGAAGAAGCTTTGTATTCGGGAATTAAAAAATTAATGGATAATCCAGAGTTGTTAAAGCACTATAAAAATATGTCAATTCAACGCGGAAAAGCGTTTAGCACAGCAGAAACAGTAAATGCTGTACAAAATATGTTGATTCGACTAATGGAGGAATAAGGTGAATTATCTAAAAGAGTTAATATATCGAATACGTGGTGAATATACAACGGAAAAGCTTATAAAAATGGGAATGAGAGTAGGTGAAAATTTTACTCGTCTGAATGATGTCATTCTTGATCCAGCACATTGTTGGTTAATTGAAATTGGTAATAATGTGACAATGGCACCTAGAGTACATGTGCTTTGCCATGATGCAAGTACAAAACAGTTTATCGGTTACACTAAAATAGGTGGGGTGAAGGTTGGAAATAATGTATTTGTAGGTGCGGACACGGTTATTTTGCCTAGTGTAACTATCGGAAATAATGTGATAATTGGTGCTCATAGCACAGTTACACATGATATTACGGACAATTCAGTAGTAGTAGGTTCACCAGCCAAGATTATTTGTTCATTGGATGAGTATTTAGGAAAAGAAAAAAAACGAATGAAAAACAGTAAGTGTTATGGAGAGGAATATACTTTAAGAAAAAATGTTTCTATGGAAATGAGAATGAAACAGAACGAAGAGCTGAAAGGTAAAATAGGGTATATTGACTGATGAGCAGTGTTTTAATATCAATTATAGTACCTGCGTACAACATTGAATCACATATTGGTCGTTGTTTGGATAGCATCCTTGCGCAGACGCATAAGAGGATAGAAATAATAATTGTAGACGATGGTTCGACAGATGGTACAGGAATAATAATTGATCAATATGCATCAATAGATCAGCGTATTATTCCAATCCATAAAGAGAATGGTGGGGTAACTAGTGCAAGAATTGATGGAATAAAAAAAGCATCAGGTGAATATCTGGGATTTGTGGATGGAGATGATTATATTGAACCAGAAATGTTTGAGAAACTGCTGGATAATGCGATAAAGTATGACGCTGATATTTCACATTGTGGATATCAAATGGTCTTTCCAGGTCGCGTAGAGTATTACTATAATACAGGGCGAATTGTGCAGCAGGATAAAATAGCTGGTTTAAAAGATCTGTTGTCAGGTTCATTCATTGAGCCTGGTTTGTGGAACAAACTTTATCATAAGAAATTGTTTTATACTTTATTATATGAAAATGTTATGCCAATGGATATAAGAATAAATGAAGATGTATTAATGAATTATTGGCTATTTAAAGCTGCAGATTCAGCAGTGTATGAAGATTTTTGTCCATATCATTATATTCTACGTAAAGATTCAGCTGCTACATCAATACTAAATGAGCATAAATTAAAAGATCCTGTGCGTGTGATGAGAATAATTCAACAAGATTCAAAGGATATTCCAGAAGTCAAAGAAGTTGTTGAGGAAAGACTGACAAGGCAGTTAATTGCTATATCTATCTTATCAGTTAAGAAACAAGGGGAGCTAATCAGACCTTTCCGAAAAGAAATTCGTAATGAATTAAGAACAAAATTAAAGTTGATTTTATCAAACTCTTATATGAGTAAATCAGTAAAGATAAGGGCAGGATGGGTCGTTTTATTTCCGGATAGTTATTGTTGGTTTCATACGTTATATGCCAAAATTACCGGCTTGGATAAGAAGTATAAGATAGAATAAGGAGATAAGGATGAAAGACCTGATCAGTGTTATAGTTCCTGTCTACAATGTAGAATCATATTTAAATAGGTGCATTGAATCACTTGTTCGACAGACGTACAAATATTTGGAAATCATATTAGTAGATGATGGATCACTGGATGGATGTCCCCATATATGTGACAAATGGAGCGAAAGGGATAATAGAATCCATGTGATACATAAAACGAATGGAGGATTATCCTCAGCAAGAAATGCAGGCTTAAAGGTTGCTAAAGGTGAATATATTGCATTTTTGGATAGTGATGATTGGATTCATACAAAATTTATAGAACATTTATACATAACAATAAAAGATTATAAAGTGGATATCGCAGCATGTGATATTTGCCAGGTATATACTGAAAAACAGGATGAGAAGATAAACAAACTATCGGTAAAGATATATTCAACCGAGGAAGCATTAGAAACGTTGATTAATGGTGAAACATTTAGAGCTGTTGCATGGAATAAACTATATCATAAAAATATGCTGATTGGTGAGCAATTCGAAACTGGACGTTATCACGAAGATGAATTTTTCACGTATAGAATTATGGCAAAAACCAATAAACTGGCTTATGTAGATGAGAAATTATACTATTACTTTCAACGTAAAGGTAGCATTATGAACTCTATATCTTATAAACATCTAGATGCGTTGGATGCATATTTGGAGAGAATTGCATATTTCAAAGACCTGTATCCCAAATTATATAAAATCGACAAAATGAGGTTTTGCATAGCATGTATATATTTTTATCAAGAAACCTTCAAGCTAAATGATAAAGAAAAAAGAGAGTGCAAGAATAGAATTAAGTCTAGTAGACATAGCATAAGATTTAATTGTTCTGAGTTAAAACAATACTCTTTAAAAGAAAGTATCAGTATAGTTGGCAGTCGTGTATGTATTGGATTATTGAGTCAGTTAATGTCATTAAAAAGGAATAAATTAAAATGAAAACGTTAACGTCAAGAATAAAAAGACGAGTTTTATTGCTTATTAATAATTTTAAATCAGATTGTGCCTTTTCGATATTGTATGCGCTATTAAGAGTTATGGATGAACTTTGTGGACGAGTTCACTTGAATAAACTTTCAAATATAGCACACGAAAAAAAAGATAAATGGATATTAAATTATTTGGAAAGACAATTGAGTGACTTGATCCAAAAATATAAAAACATTGATGATATAGGCGTGTTTGAAGAAAATGCACCTGTATGGGTTTGTTGGTGGACTGGTGTAGAAATGGCACCTGATTTAGTAAAGCAGTGTATAAAAAGTATTAGAAAACAAACTGGTTCTCATCCAGTACATGTTATTGACCAAAATTCATATTCGGTTTATATAGACATACCTGATTATATGATGCACAAAGTAAAAAATGGACAAATGGGAATAGCACATTTATCGGATTACATACGTGTTTCGTTGCTTGAAAAGTACGGTGGCTTATGGTTAGATTCTACAATATTTTGTGCATCTTCTTTGCCAGAATCATATTTCGAGTTGCCTTTTTTTACTTGTAAAAGTAATCCGACCTCTTGTGGTTATTTGTCACAAATGAGATGGACAACGTTTGTATTAGGGGGATGGAGAGGAAATGTTTTCTATCGATTTATAAAAGAAGCATTTGAAGAATACTGGTCACAAGAGCAAGCAGCAGTTGATTATTTGTTTTTTGATTATTTGATAGAAGTAGCAAGATGTGAAATTCCGGCAATATCTATGTTCCTGAAGAAAGTGCCAAATAACAATTTGCATAGAGATGATTTACAGGCTGCAATGAATCAGGCAATTGGTAGCGAAAATTTTGAACAAGTTATCAAATCTGATACTGTATTATATAAATTATCTTGGAGAGAAACGTATAGATTAAGAACAATTGATGGTAGTGAAAGTATTTATCAATATTTTTTAAACTATCATTTTTAGACAATAGGAAGGAAAAAGTTGATACCAAAAATAATTCATTATTGCTGGTTTGGGGGAAATCCCAAATCAAATCTTATAAAACAGTGTATTGATAGTTGGAAAAAATATTGTCCTGATTATCAGCTTATCGAGTGGAATGAGAGCAATTTTGATATAAATTGTAATCCATATGTGAAAGCAGCGTATGAAGATAAGAAATGGGCTTTTGTGTCAGATTATGTCAGACTGTACATTGTGTATAACCAGGGAGGAGTATATCTTGACACGGATGTATTATTGCATAACGGGATTGATGAATTGTTGAAAAATAGCTGTTGGATGGCGTCTGATGATGTGAGATATATAAGTACGGGGCTTGGCTTTGGCGCAGAAAAGGGAAATTGGTTAATTAAAGCAATAATGGAGGCATATGAAGGATATGAGTATCCTTCGGGGACAAATGTTACTCGTGATACTGTGGTTATTGAAAAACAACTATCAGAGTGGAAAAAAACTGATAGAACTCAGTTAGTAAATGGTATTATGTTAATCGGATTAAAAGATTATGGTAAGTATGCAACACATTTATATACATATACATGGGCAGATGACGAAGTACGGAAAAAAAGAGAAGCTGATATTATGGCGGATAAAAAGAAATCTAGTAGAACAAAAGTGATCTGGAAGATAAAAACCATATTGAGAAATCCTCGCTTTATTTCTTTTTTTGATGGTGTGAGAGGAACTAAAATAGATAAAGTATATACATTCATTGCGTATGATTTGTTGGATTATGGATTATTATATTTTGTTCAGAGACTTTTGAGAAAAATAAGGAAGTGATGATTGTGAATGTAGAGATAACTGTATTTACACCGACGTATAATCGTGCTTATATTATTAATCGATTATACGAGTCATTGCAAAGACAGGAAATTCATAATTTTGAATGGCTGGTTGTGGATGATGGATCTGTGGATGAAACAGAGGAGCTATTTAGAACATGGATGAACAACGAAAGTAAATTTCCTATTCGTTATTACAAAAAAAAGAATGGTGGAAAATGTAGAGCAATTAATTTCGCATTGGATCTTGCAAAGGGAAAATTGTTTTTTGTTGTTGATTCAGATGATTATTTGACAGATGATGCGTTGAAGAAAATAATTGCATGGGAAAAGTCATTACCAAAAGATGAAAAATACTGTGGTGTAGCCGGAAATCTTGGTATGAGTTCCAATTTTACACCGAACACATTGTTTGAAACAGATTATTATGATGGGACATTGCTGGATCGATACCGGAATATTGACGGAGAGAGAGCGTTGGCTTTTTTTACGGAGATTCATAAAAAATATAGATATCCAGAGTATTCCGGAGAAAAATTTATGACTGAAGCAGTAATATATAACAGAATGGCTAATGATGGATATAAGATGCGATTCTACAATGATATAGTTTGGATATATGAATATCGAAGTGATGGACTAACCAAGGCGGGTAATTCACTTTTTTTGAATAATCCAAGAGGGTATGGACTTTGGTTAAAAGAAAAAGCACTTTTTATGAATTTTTCTCTAATAAAAAGAATTAAAATGTATTATACTTTTTCATGCGATTTGATAGGTAAATATAGCACTAAAGTCATTGCTGAGTGTATAGGAGCTCCAGTTGTAATGATTAGAGCATTGATTTCAATACATACGTTAGGTGCGTTAATTAGAAGAAAAAGATAGAGCAAAGCCCTGGTTGAAGTTGCGCACAACAGTGTTGGACTTAACGGAAAAATTGAAACAAAAAGTGAATTGTATATGCTGCTTGAAGAGCAGCGATTATGGACTTCGCAGTTGGAAGCCATCAAAAAAGTACTTGAGGAAATAATCCGAAGAGTATCGTATGTGGAGAAGTTATTCGCCATTAAAAGAGTAGGAAGCATCACAATAGCAGGATTCATAGCTGAGGTGGGTGATATCAGACGTTTTGATTCACCGAAACAGATCCAGCATAAAGGGAGAACCCGGATTAGCAAACGCGGGAGAAGAAAACACAGAAAGATCTGGTATCAGGTAATGGTATCGTTGCTTGCAAGAAACAAGGAGTTCCGTGGAATTTATGATCATTATGTAATCTGTGTAAAGAATCCGTTGAAACGGTGACAGGAAAAGGTTGCTGTCAGCGGTAAATTGATCCGTGTATTTTATGCGAAAATGATGTCAGATATCCATCAGGAAGGCAACTTTATAGCCGCTTGAGCAAGAAGTACTGTAAACAGGAAAGCGTCCGCCATCAATGGTGCTGTGAAACAGGAATGCAAAAAATATGAGAAAAAGTAGAGCCAGTAGCTGCATTGACATTTTTTATAGGGCAACGACCCTGCTAAAGGAGCATGAGCAGCACACAACTATGGATAAGGAGAACGAAGAAATTTAGGATCCGTCAGATGGCGGTGATTCTAGTAGACATGAGAGGTTAGTTACTGTAGGTGAAGGTGGGGAACAGGAAGGCCTTCATAAAAAGAAGCAAAGATGTTTTAGTTCTTGTATCTAAAATTATCAGAAATGGACTCCATGAAGTCACTTCATATCCAGAAAACTCTATTTTGGAGATATATGTAACTTATTAACTGTTCATCAAATCCAGTAAAATCAAGGCGTTTTGTTGAACGTGCACTAAAAAGAACAGAGAGAGATCAAATGATTAATTTATATCTTCATGCGGGAAGCGATAATCATGGATGTGAAGCTATTGTTCGTTCTACCGTAAGCATATTAAATGAAAAAAGTAGACTATACTCATTAAATGCGGATAAAGACTTGAAATATGGATTAGATACAATATGCGATATAAAGAGAGATACGGTAACGGTATATCCCAAGAAGAGTTTGAAATGGTTTATTTCTGCAGCCCAGACAAAAATTAGTGGAAAAATAGATTTAGCTGTCAAAATTCAAAGGAAAGAGTTGCTTAAAAATATTATATCCAAAGAAATTTTTCTTTCGATAGGTGGAGATAATTATTGCTACCCAGGAACAGATGTTTTGGCAGCGGTCAATAGAAATATAAAGAAAAAAGGTGCCAAGTTAGTTCTTTGGGGATGTAGTGTTGAACCAAAACTGCTTAAAAATCCAGAAATTGTAGCAGATTTAAAAGAATTTGATTTGATTACAGCAAGAGAGTCAATTTCTTATAATGCATTAAAAACAATTAATATTAACACTGTAAAGGTTGCAGATCCGGCATTTACACTTCCTAAGAAGTTGTTATCTCTACCAGATAATTGGTTAGAAAGAAACATGGTTGGAATAAATGCTAGTCCATTGATTCTTCAGAATGGAAAAGATTCAAATACTGTTTATATGGCATATAGAATGCTTATTCAAGAAATTCTTGATCATACAGATTGTGGAGTTGCACTGATCCCACATGTGGTATGTGATGGTAATAATGATTTGGAAGTGCTTGCGCAACTCTATGATGAATTTAAAGATAATGATAGAATCATGCTAATTGGAGATCATAACTGCATGGAACTGAAAGGATATATTGCACGTTGTCGATTTTTTGTTGGTGCAAGAACGCATGCTACTATTGCTGCATATTCTTCTTGTGTGCCCACACTGGTATTAGGATACTCAGTTAAATCGCGTGGCATTGCGAGAGATTTATTTGGCAATGAAGAAAACTACGTTTTACCAGTGCAATCGTTACAAGAACCAGATGAATTGACAAAGCATTTCAGATGGCTTGTAGGGCATGAAAAAGAAATAAAAGATCATTTAGAAAAAATTATGCCGGAATATATTTCGAAAGCATATTCAGGGAAAATGGCACTGGATAAATTAGTTCGATGAGGTGAATGCAGTGCAAAAAAATGAGTTGAAATCGGGAGTGATTTTGTCGTACATTAACTTGGGGCTTGGCACAGTTATTCCTTTTATATATACACCAATTATGCTCCGAATGTTAGGACAAGCAGAATATGGTTTATTTTCGCTTGCTTCGTCCGCCGTTTCTTACTTATCATTATTGAGTTTTGGATTCGGAAGTACTATTATTAGGTATATTTCTAAATATCGTGCAGAGAAAGATAAAAAATCAGAAGAAAAGGCATTTGGTTTTTTCTTAATTTTATACTGTGTATTAGCTTTGCTAGTTCTATTATGTGGGGCAATCATTGCAAATAATGTTGAAGCAATATTTCAAAAAGGATTATCAGCTAATGAATTGAAAAAAATGAAAGTTCTGGTAATGATAATGACATTTAACTCAGCATTATCATTTCCAAACAGTGTCTTTTCATCAATGATAACAGCGAATGAGAAGTATATCTTTAGAAAACTTGTTGATATGTTTTCAACTGTATTAGCTCCACTGGCAAATTTAGTTGCGTTGTATTTGGGGTACGCTTCTGTAGGAATGGCAACAGCGGCAACCGTGGTTCAATTTTTGATGCTCCCTGTGAATATTTATTATTGTCTTAGAAAGTTACATATTAAACCAGTTATAGAAAAACTTCCAATAGCACTAATTAAAGAAATGTTAGGATTTTCGGTGTTTGTTTTTATTGGTTCGATTGTAGATATGTTATTCTGGGCTACTGATAAAGTTATTTTAGGAATGTTATCCGGGAGTGTCGCTGTTGCAATTTATAATGTGGGCGGTACTTTTAATAATATGGTTATGAATTTGTCAACATCAATATCTGGAGTATTGACACCTAGAGTGACGGGGATGGTCGTAAAAGATGCATCCAAGGATGAATTAACGAATTTGTTTATTCGAGTTGGAAGATTACAGTTTATTGTAATTGCTTTGATAGTGTCTGGTTTTACTGCTTTTGGACAAGCTTTTATTACATTATGGGCTGGAAAGGATTATCATGACGCATATTGGGTTGCTATTTTGACAATGTTTCCTCTGTGCGTTCCGTTGATTCAAAACATTGGTTTAACGATTGTTACTGCTCAGAATAAGCATCAGTTTAGATCCATCATATACATGATTATTGCAATACTTAATGTAGTGACAACTTATATTGCGGTTCCATATTGTGGCATTTTGGGGGCGGCTACTTGTTCTTGTTTTGCATATATCCTAGGACAAGGTATTGTGATGAATATTTACTACTACAAAGTGACAGGATTGGATATTCCTTTGTTCTGGAAAAATATTTTAAAAATGGCCATTGTTCCAGGAATAATGATGTTTAGTGGTTTACTGATAAATAGAATATATGAAATTGATAACTGGATTATTTTTTTGATCGGGATAATTGTTTTTACTGGCATCTATATTGTGTTAATGTATGAAGTTTCATTTAATGAATATGAAAGAAGTATTTTTAGAGAACCATTGAAGAGGATAATCAAAAGAATCAAGGGATAAGAAGGTGAAAACTATGCCCAAACTTGCCGAGAAGAACCAATGCACAGGTTGCACTGCCTGTGTAAGCATTTGTCCACGGAACTGTATTCAGATGAAAAAAGATAATGCAGGATTTGAGTTTCCGGTAATTATGGAGCGGTCTGCGTGTATTGCTTGTGGGGCTTGTGAAAGAGTATGTCCCGTGTTAATGAAGAAAAAAGATGATGAAAACCTATCAACGTCTGCATATGCGGCATTCTCTAACAATAATGCACTTCGACTGGAGAGTTCCTCCGGTGGAATTTTCTCTGAGTTAGCAGCTACCATTTTACAGCGAGGCGGAGTGATCTATGGTGCAAGCTATGATGACGAAGGCGTAGTCAGACATATTGAGATAAAAGAGCAAACGGAACTCGGTAAACTACGAGGAGCGAAATATTCGCAAAGTATTTTAGGAGACAGCTTTTTAAGCATAAAAAAACAACTGGATTCCGGACGAATAGTGTTGTTTTCAGGTACACCTTGTCAGGTAGCCGGATTGAAAGCCTTTTTAAAACGAGATTATGAGAATTTGGTCTGCATAGATTTTGTATGTCATGGAGTACCGTCTCCGATGGTATGGGAAAAATATGTAAAGTATCGATCTCTAACGGATAATAGTGATTCATTTCCACAGCATATAAATTTGCGAAATAAGGAAAGTGGTTGGAGTCATTACGCATACTCGGTTAAATTTGCTTATGCAGACAAGAAACGCTATTTATGTAAAAATGGTGATGATCCCTTCATGCAATTATTTGTAAAAGATTATATTTTGCGGGAATCTTGTAGTAGCTGTCATTTTAAAGGATATCATCGTGTTAGTGATATAACATTAGGCGATTTCTGGGGAATATGGAATATTAATCCCAAAATGGACGATAATAAAGGAACATCTCTTATATTAACGCATACTGCAAAAGGCGAAAAAATGATGAACGCAGTTTCTGAAAACATAAAATGTGAACAAGTTTATTTGGAACAGGCGGCAAGAGAAAATCCATCGTTATTGAGATCATCAGTTCATAAACAAAATAGAGATATTGTTTTAAAAACTATTGAAAGCGAAAATTTTCAGGAAATATTGCCATTACTTCAAGTAAAACAACCACAAAGGCGAAGTAAGAAGGAAATAATTAAGCGTGTACTCAAAAAGCTGTGTGGGTTAGGATGAGTCACGATAACGGAGGACATTATCAATGAAATGGTTACGGCAGCACAAATGGACGCTCATTATCAGCGTACTTCTATTCCTCGGAATCACAACCTGCCAAAACCTCGATCAATCGAAACACTCCCTAAGCTACTCTTCCTATCAGATCCCCTCCGACAAAATCGACACCCAAATCCGGATTGTGCAGCTGACGGATCTGCACAACAGCGAGTTTGGAGAAGACAATCAGGAGCTGATTGACCGGATAGCAAGTCAGTCACCCGATCTGATTCTGCTTACGGGGGATCTGTTAAATTCCGGAGAGCCTGTCACAGAGATTGCTACCAATTTAATTTCTTCTCTCTGTGAGATTGCTCCCGTCTACCTGTCCCTGGGAAATCATGAGATAGAATACCAGGACAATTTTGGCACAGATATCACACAACTGTATCAGGACGCCGGTGCTATTGTTCTGGAGCACCAATACCGGGATATCACTGTAAAAGGCCAGTCTCTTCGCATCGGCGGCATTTACGGTTACTGTCTGCCGGACAAATACCTGGAAACGGAAGAAGCTGATCTTAGCGAATGCATGTTTTTATGGGATTTTGAGAATACCGACCGTTACAAGATTTTGCTTAGTCATCTTCCGATTGCCTGGCTGAAAAATGATGCCCTGGAGGAATGGAACGTGGACTGCGTGTTTTCCGGCCATCTTCACGGAGGGCAGGTCATTTTACCTGGGATCGGCGGTGTATATGCGCCGGATATGGGCTGGTTTCCGGGACGGCTGAAGGGTGTTTTTGATTCAGAGGATGGAAAACGGCATCTGGTTCTGTCCGCGGGGCTTGGAAATACGGAGGTGATTCCGCGGTTCAACAATATTCCGGAGATTGTCTGCGTGGATCTTGTACCGGAAGGAGGATGGTGAAAAAACTTGCACATGGATTAGGGCTGCGAATGTTACGGTTCGCGGGGAACCAGTGAACCGTAACTTAATCTGGGCATATTGGTTCACAGGATCGGCTGGCAGCTTGACATGCCGCCGGTCCTGTATTATAATAACGATGTTCACGAAAACGAAAGGAAAGATGTACATGAACAAACAGGAATCGGATATTTTGAACGTGATCCTGCAATACCACTGCCGGAACCAGCGTGCGCTGGCGGAGCGGTGTGGGTTTTCACTGGGAATGGTAAACCGTTCGGTGAAAGCGCTGCAGGGGCAGGGTTTTTTAACAACAGATATGGAGCTGACGGAAAAAGCCAGGCTTGAGATGGCAAAGCATCGCCCGAAAAACGCGGTGATTCTGGCTGCCGGATATGGAATGCGGATGGTGCCGATTAATATGGAAACGCCGAAAGGACTTTTGGAAGTAGAGGGGGAACCGCTGATCGAGCGGCTGATCCGTCAGCTTCATGCGGTAAAGGTGAAGGAAATTTATGTTGTCGTTGGTTTTAAAAAGGAACAGTACGATTATCTGGTTGACCGGTATGGCGTGAAGCTGGTTGTCAATATGGAGTATGCAGAGAAAAACAACCTGCATTCCCTGGCAAAGGTATTGCCGCAGCTTGGTGAAACGTATCTTATGCCGTGCGACCTCTGGTGCCGGGAAAATCCGTTTTCGGAGTATGAGTGGTATTCCTGGTATCTGGTGAGCGATGCAAAAGATCCAGACAGTACGGTTCGTGTGAGCCGGAAGTGGGAGCTTGTGCCCTCAGGCGGGGAAAAAGAAGGAAATCATATGATCGGCATCAGCTATCTGACGGATTCTGTGGCACAGTCGATGGCGCGGCGAATCGAAACGATGGTACAGGATCGCCGGTATGACCATGTTTTCTGGGAGGATGCCCTTTTTGCGGAAAACGGAATGCCGGTGCAGGCAAAGCTTGTCCCGGAAGGAGCTGTGGTGGAGATCAATACCTACGAGCAGCTGCGGGAACTGGATGAAAATTCGGATCAGCTGAAGTCGGATGCGATGGCAGAAATTGAACGGGTGCTTTCGGTTTCCGGTGAGGAGATTACGGGAATTGAGGTCCTGAAAAAGGGAATGACAAACCGTTCGTTTTTATTCCGCTGTCGCGGCGGGCGGTATATTATGAGAATTCCGGGGGAAGGCACGAGTCTTCTGATCAACCGCAGGCAGGAGGCGGCGGTATATCGGACACTGGACGGAAAGGGCATCTGCGATGAAATCGTGTCGATCAATCCGGAAAACGGCTATAAGATTACGAAATACCTGGAGGGTGCGCGTGTCTGCGATCCGGAAAACCCTGAGGATGTGCAGGCCTGTATGAAAAAGCTCCGTTCCTTCCATGAGGAGCATCTGAGCGTGGAGCATACGTTTTCGCTGTTTGACCAGATCGCATACTATGAAAGTCTGTGGGAGGGAGAACCGTCTGTTTATCGGGATTACAGCACGACGAAAGCGCATGTGCTGGAGCTTGAGGCTTATCTGGAAGCGCAGCCGAAGGTGTGGACGCTGACGCATATTGATGCGGTGCCGGACAATTTTCTGTTTGTGGAGAAAAACGGCGGAACGGAAATTCGTCTGATTGACTGGGAATATGCGGGCATGCAGGATGCACATGTGGATCTGGCGATGTTCTGCATTTACGCCATGTATGACCGTCCGCAGGTGGATGCGCTGATCGACAGTTATTTTACGGAAGGCTGTCCGCAGGAGGTGCGCACGAAAATTTATGCATACATTGCGGTGTGCGGGCTTTTATGGAGCAACTGGTGTGAGTACAAGAGCCGGTTAGGCGTGGAGTTTGGCGAGTATTCGCTGAAACAGTACCGATATGCTAAGGATTACTATAAACTTGTTAAGCAGGAGCTTGCCAAAAGCAAAGGTCAGGAAGAATAAGAGGGTGGAAGAATGAAAGCGATGGATGTGGGGCAGAGACCGGGAAGTGAAATTCAGCAGAAAAATCATGTAGAACGTGCAATTATCATGGCGGCGGGAACGGGAACGCGGATGCGGCCGGTAACGCTTACTACGCCGAAACCGCTGATCCGTGTGAAGGGTGTCCGCATGATTGATACGGTGATTCAGGCGCTGCATGAAAATGGAATTTATGAGATTTATGTAGTAGTGGGATATCGGAAAGAGCAGTTTGCGTGCCTTACCGCAGAATATAAAGGTGTGACACTGATCGAAAATCCATACTGGGATTCCTGCAATAATATTGCATCGCTCTATGTGGCGCGGGAACAGTTGGAAAATGCAATGATTCTGGATGGGGATCAGATTATATACAAAAAAGAAATTCTTGCACCGGAATTTACGCATTCTGGCTACAATGCTGTCTGGACGGACGAAAAGACTGATGAATGGCTGATGCAGGTGAAGGATGGAATCGTGTGTTCCTGTAGCCGGACCGGCGGTAAGGGCGGCTGGCAGCTCTTCAGTGTATCACGTTGGAACCGGGAGGACGGAAAGCGGCTGAAACGCCACCTGGAACTGGAATTTGAAAAAAAACAGAACCGCCAGATTTACTGGGATGATGTGGCGATGTTCTGTCATTTTGAAGAATATGAGCTTGGCATTTATCCTATGCAGGAAGGCGATCTGATTGAGATTGATGATTTCTCGGAACTCTGCGATCTGGATCCGTCTTACTGCGGATATGAGGCACAGGGGCAGGAAAAATCAGAAGAAAAATAAGCTGGATCGGGCAGTATAGCAGAAAGGAACAGAAAACATGAATACAGTTGATGAAAACAGAGTGGCGAAAAAGAAACAGAGCGGAAAAATACGGAAAAAAGGTCAGATTGACTGGATGATCACGCTGCTGCCGCTGGGACTGATTGCAGCGCTCAGCATTTTGTTTTTCCTCCTGCCGGAACAGTCCAACACAGTTCTTGCGAAGGTACGCTTCTTCTTGGGAGATACCTTTGGAGTCTATTATCTTGCAATTGGCCTTGGCGTTTTTCTGCTCTCTTTGTATCTGGCATTTTCAAAATATGGCGATATTGTGTTAGGAGAGCAGGATGAGAAACCGAAATATTCTTTTTTTGCCTGGGGATCCATGATGTTTACGTGCGGCCTTGCGGCAGACATTCTGTTTTATTCTTTTGCAGAATGGGTGATGTATGCTGCTGATCCGCAGATTGAAAAGATGGGCGGAATCCAGGAGTGGGCGGGCGTGTACCCGCTGTTTCACTGGAGTCTGATTCCGTGGGGCTTTTATCTCGTTCTCGCTGCCGCATTTGGGTTTATGCTGCACGTGCGGAAACGGAACCGGCAGCGGTATTCAGAAGCCTGCCGTCCGATTATGGGAAAACAGACGGACGGCATCGGCGGACGGCTGATTGATCTGCTGGCGGTATTTGCACTCCTTGCAGGAACGGCAACGACATTCAGCGTGGCAACGCCGCTGATGGCAAGTGCAATCAATGCATTGTTTCATATCAATCTGGACCGGAACGCAGTGACAATTGTGATTCTGCTGATTACGTGTTTTGTGTACACGTATTCGCTGCTTCACGGCTTCCGCGGAATCGGTTTTCTGGCAAAGCTCTGCATCTATCTGTTTTTCGGGCTACTGGCGTACGTGCTGCTGTTCGGCGGACAGACGCGGTATATTATCGAGACGGGATTTTCATCGCTGGGACGGATGATTCAGTATTTCCCGACGTTGGCGACCGATACCGATCCGCTGCGCGAGACGCATTTTCCGCAGAACTGGACTATTTATTACTGGGCATACTGGATGGTATGGTGCGTGGCGGCGCCATTTTTTATCGGAAGTATTTCCCGGGGAAGAACGGTGCGGCAGACAATCCTTGGCGGATATGGATTCGGCGTTGGCTCCACGATTTTAAGCTTTATCATCCTGGGAAATGAATCGATGGGGATGCAGATGGCGGGAAAAGCGGATTTTATCGCGCGGTATGCCAAAGACGGTGATCTCTATGGAATGATTATCGCCATGATCCAGAAGATCCCGTGTGCATCGCTGGTTCTTGTCGTTCTGCTGCTCACGATGATTGCCTTTTATGCGACCTCGTTTGATTCGATTGCGCTGACGGTTTCCTGCTACAGCTACCGCCGTCTGGAAGAGGGACAGCAGCCATCGAAAGCGATTCAGCTTATGTGGTGCCTTCTGCTGATTCTGCTTCCGATTGCACTGGTCTTTTCCGAAAGCTCTATGAGCAATCTGCAGTCGGTCAGTATCGTGGCAGCGTTTCCGATCGGAATGGTAATTCTTCTGATTGTGGCGGGATTCCTAAAGGATGCCGGAGCATATCTGAAAGAAATAAAGAAGAAATGATTTTTTATGCAGCATGAAAATAGAGCCGGATTTCTATTTGGCGGAAATCCGGCTGTGTGCATTTCAGACAGTGTAGGTCTATACAAACAGTGTACACCCCTGCCGCTTGAACTGTTCGATCTTTTCGTCAATGAGCTCCGGCGTTACACCGAGATGCTCGGCAAGACACTGCTTGCAGAAAAACTGTTCTGCGCCGCGGTTGATAAATTTACGGTGGGCGCCGATCTCGTTATGTGTGAGTTCTTTGCCGCACTGCATACAGCGTGCCATCAGAGTTTTACGACCTTTGCACGGTATACTTTTGATGCAAACGGCTCGAGCTCTGTGACAAGGGATGCATTGTTTGCACACAGGTTCTCGCAGGTCCAGACCTCAGTAAGTTCCAGAGTACGGCCAGTGGAGAACGGAAGGCCGATCTCATCCAGATTCATGGCTGCACGCGATTTTTCATCACTGAGATTGAACATGCCGATAGCAAGATTTCCGTTTGCGAGCGCTTTTACATAAATCAGAACGTTGTCATTCCATGCATGGTTTTTCACTTTATACGGCTGACGGCAGAGCGGATCCTGATTGATGCGGATCATTTCATCATTCATGAGAATGCGGCGGGTTTCGTCGCTCATCTCGCGGATGTCGCAGCCGATCATCAGCGGGGAGCCAAGGAATGCCCACAGTGCATAGTGTGTCTGATACTGGACATCGCTGCAGCCGGCCAGTCCAACATTTCCTTTTCCATGCATGCCGACGATCAGCATGTCCATATCGTTGAAGCAGCCGACGCCGTTGTACGGATGCAGTTTTTCCTGCTGTGCCACGAGATCTTTGACAGAATCCCAGGTATCAAAGATGTCGCCGGTGGAACGCCACATGGAAGCGCCGGTTTCTTTGATCCACTCATGCGTTTCATCAGCACCCCAGGAGCAGGCAGAGAAGAGAATGTCGCGGCCGCAGTTCTCGAGTGCCAGTCCCATGCGGCGGTACAGATATTTTCCGTGCAGGATCGGGCTGTGGTAGCAGTAGTCGTATTTTAAGAAATCAACATCCCAGGATGCGAAAGTTTCCGCATCGACAAATTCGTGCTCATAGCTGCCAGGGTAGCCGGCACACGTCATGTTTCCGGCGCAGGAATACATACCGAATTTCAGCCCTTTGGAATGAACGTAATCGGCAACGGCTTTCATACCATGCGGAAATTTTTCCGGATCCGGCACAAGACGGCCGTTTTCATCGCGTTCACGTAAGGACCAGCAGTCGTCGATGACAAGATATTCGTATCCTTTATCGCGCAGGCCGCTCTCGGCCATGACATCAGCAGTTTCAAAAATCATTTTTTCATTGATATTTTCTCCGAAGGTGTTCCAGGAATTCCAGCCCATCGGCGGTGTAAGTTTGATCATAGTATTGACCTCCCGTAAGTTTTGATGTACTTTGAGTATAGATGGATTTCCAGAGCAAAACCATGGAATTTTAAGACAAAAGCATGGATTTTTGCTTCATAAAGAATAAAATACGGGAAAAGGAAAGAATATGCTTGTATCAGAAATGAACGGGATCCGGCCTGTCGATGCCGGGCGGCAGGACTGCCATGATCTGCATTCCTGGGGGCCGGGTGTACGGCAGTGCTATATTATACATTATATTATAAGCGGAAAGGGAACGTTTACCTGCGGGAAAAAGACGTACACACTTACCGCCGGACAGAGCTTTTTAATCTGTCCAGAGCAGGTGGTGCAGTACGCGCCGGATGAGAACGAGCCGTGGGAATATGTGTGGGTTGATTTTGTCGGGGAACAATGCCGGCAGATTCTGGCACGGTCGGTACTGAACCCACAGCAGCCGGCGGCGCCGCCTCTCCGTCAGGAAAGGCTTCTGCCGTATTTTGAGCGTCTCTGCCAGATGGAACTCTATCGCCGGAACAGCCAGGAGGCCGTCGGTGTGCTGCTTGCGCTTCTGGGCGTGTACCAGGATCTGGCGGAGCCGCAGCGGGAGGAGAGAAAGAAGGAGGATCCGCGGATTATGGAAGCGATGGCTCTGATTGCCGCAGGGTATCACAGGAGTGAGTTCTGCGCGGAGACAATTGCGCGGAAAATGGCGGTCAGCCGCACAACGCTGAACCGTCTGTTTCAGAAGAAAATCGGCTGGTCACCAGGACAGTATCTGCTGGAATATCGGCTGCAGCAGTCAGAAAAGCTGCTGCAGATGGGGATGACGGTCAAACAGACGGCGCTGTCGTGCGGATTTGAAGATCCCTTTTACTATTCCCGTGTGTTCCGGAAACACTATGGAATGCCGCCGTCGGATTACCGGCTGGAGTTTGCAGAAATTCAGTGAACGGCGGGCGTTACCGCTCGTCGGAGAGATAATTCCGCATAGAGCGCAGGGCGGACTTTTCCAGCCGGCTGACCTGCGCCTGCGAGATGCCGATTTCCCGGGCAACCTCCATCTGGGTCTGCCCCTCATAGAAACGCATGCGGATGATCTGGCGTTCGCGCTCATTGAGACGGGCGACCGCGTCCTGCAGGGCGAGGTTCTGCACCCAGTTTTCTTCTTTATTTTTCTTATCACTTAACTGATCCATGACATACAGGGTATCGCCGCCTTCCGTGTAGACGGGCTCATACAGACTCATTGGGCTTTGGATTGCATCGAGGGCATAGACGATATCCTCTTTTCCAATGCCGATTTCAGCGGCGATTTCCTCGATCGAAGGCTCTTTCTGGTTCTGCTTGAGATAAAGTTCGCGGGCGCAGATGGCGCGGTAGGCAGTATCCCTGAGGGAACGGCTGACGCGGATCGCATTGTTGTCACGCAGATACCGCCGGATTTCACCGATGATCATCGGCACGGCATAGGTGGAGAAACGGACGTTTAAGGTCGTGTCGAAGTTATCAATCGCCTTAATCAGGCCGATACAGCCGATCTGAAAGAGATCGTCGGCGTTTTCACTGCTGTTGGAGAAGCGCTTGATCACGCTTAAGACAAGGCGCAGATTGCCCTGAATGTAGCGTTCGCGGGCAGCAGCATCTCCTTCGCGGGCCTTTTTCAGCAGAGTCTCTTTTTCTTCGGCATTCAGTACGGGAAGGCGTGATGTATTGACTCCGCACAGTTCAACTTTATTGATCGCCATGGTATGCATCCTCCTGAAACATGGAACGTATGGTTACCGTTCGTTACTGTTATACGTTCATGATTGGCAGTTGGCGGGACGAATATACGAGAGCCCGGAAAATTTCATAAAGTTTTAGTCCTTGACAAAGCTTTTGGAAAATGATTTCCTGCTATTGTAGAAACGGCGGAAAGTGTGATAAGATAAGGGAAGTGTACGAAATGCGAGGTCTTGTTTTATGATGAGTGGAAAGGAACGAAGAGAAGAGATTCTTCAAAGAATAACAAACAGTAAGACGCCGGTCTCCGGTGCAGCGCTGGCGAAGAGCTGTGAAGTCAGCCGTCAGGTGATTGTCCAGGACATTGCCCTGATCCGCGCTGCCGGATACGATGTGATTGCGACAAACCGCGGCTACATCTGCAGCAGCCCGGTGAGAGAGACGCGGGTCTTTGAGGTGAATCACACGGATGAGCAGATGCAGGACGAGCTGAATACAATTGTGGATTTCGGCGGCGTTGTGCTGGATGTGATTGTGCGTCACGAGGTTTACGGAGAACTGCGGGCGGAACTTAATATCAGTTCACGAAATAAGGTGGCACTGTTTATGGAAGAAATCCGGCAGGGAAAATCACGGCCGCTGAAGAATATCACATCAGGGGAACATTTTCATACCGTATCGGCAGACTCTGCGCAGACCCTGGATCTGATTGAAGAGGAACTGCGAAAGAAAGACTACCTGGTGCGGACTGTGAAATAGGGGAAAAAGCCCTTATTTTCACAAAAAACTGTTATTCGAAAAAATTTTAAATTTTTTTCAAAAAGGTGTTGACTTTTCTCTTAGGATAGTGTAATATACATGATGTCAGCGGGAACGAGTGATAAACAAAGAGTTCTAAAGCGACAAAGAAATGTGCGTTTAGCTCAGCTGGATAGAGCGTTTGGCTACGGACCAAAAGGTCGGGGGTTCGAATCCTCTAACGCACGGACGGTAACCGTCCTGGTGAAAACCAGGGCGGTTTTTTCGTATGCAGAATGAAAAATAAAACAAGCGGCCTTTTGGTCAGCAGCCAGACGGCCGCACTTTTTGAAAAAATCATGGGGAAACAACTTGTACGCTCATTGACACAAGTGAGATACATCTCCTATAATAAAGCCAAATTTAAGATCTCGAAAGGGGACAAGTTATGGCTAAGTTAGTAATTGATGCGAACAGAAAGCTTTCAAAAATCAATAAGGAAATCCAGGGACAGTTTTCGGAGCATCTGGGAAGATGTATTTATGAAGGACTCTATGTAGGAGAAAATTCCGATATTCCGAACGTGAACGGAATGCGTACCGATGTTGTTGAAGCACTGAAAAATATCAAAGTTCCGGTATTGCGCTGGCCGGGCGGATGTTTTGCAGATGAATATCACTGGAAAGACGGTATCGGACCGAAAGAAAGCCGCAAAAAAATGATCAACACCAACTGGGGCGGTGTTGTCGAGGACAACAGCTTCGGTACCCACGAGTTTTTTGAACTCTGCCGTCAGATCGGATGTGAAACCTATATCAACGGAAATATGGGAAGCGGTACTGTACAGGAGATGTCGGAGTGGGTTGAATATATGACATTTGACGGGGTATCTCCGATGGCAGACCTTCGTGCGGAAAATGGCCACGAAAAGCCGTGGACCGTCGATTTCTTCGGCATCGGCAATGAGAACTGGGGCTGTGGCGGAAATATGAATCCGGAATTCTACGGAAATATGTACCGCAGATATCAGACCTTTGTGCGTGATTACGATGGAAACAAAAAGATCCGGAAGATTGCCTGCGGCGCCAATTCGGATGATTATGAGTGGACGCAGGAAGTGATGAAAGCATGCTTCCGCAGAATCTCCCCACAGCAGCATGGCATGATGGATGGCCTGTCGCTTCATTACTATACGGTGCCGGAAACCTGGGATCACAAGGGAAGTGCAACGGAGTTTGCGGAAAAAGACTGGTATAAGACCATGAAAAAGACGATGTACATGGAAGAGCTGATCCGCCGCCACAGCGCCATTATGGATCAGTATGACCCGGACAAAAAGGTCGGTATGATCGTGGATGAGTGGGGTACCTGGTATGATGTAGAGCCTGGAACAAATCCGGGATTTCTGTATCAGCAGAATACCATGCGTGACGCACTGGTCGCAGGGATCAACCTGAATCTCTTCAACAAACACAGCGACCGCGTCAAGATGGCAAATATCGCACAGATGGTCAATGTTCTGCAGTCGATGATCCTGACCGAGGGGGAAAAGATGGTCAAAACTCCGACGTATCATGTTTTCGATCTGTATCAGGTACATCAGGAAAATGATCTTCTGGCAAGCTCTCTGGAAACGGAGCAGGTTGGTCTGGAAGATGAATACATGGTTCCGAATCTGACGGAATCTGTTTCGGTAGATGCCAACGGTGTACTTCATATTACGATGACGAATGTGGATCTGGAGAAAGCATATCCGGTAGAAGCGGTACTTCTTGGAAAAAAAGCCGACGAGATCAAAGCCGAGATCGTAACCGGCCATATGCAGGATAAGAACACCTTTGAAGCGCCGGAGACGGTTGGCGTTCAGGGCTTTGACGGTGTGCAGGCAACAAAAGAGGGAATTTCCTTTACCATTCCGGCATGCAGTGTGCTTCATATCGCCGTAAAATAGGGAAACCATAAAAACCAGAAGATATTTGGGATGAAAAAGATTCGGTTCCGGAGGAGTTTGATGGACGGAAATACCAGGATCTGTAAAAAATGCCTGCTTCGTGAGATGGACGAGGCAGGCTTTTTTCAGAATATGTATGATTATATTGCAAGAATTCCGGCGGACGATAAAACGCCGGAGGAGGAATACGAGCGGCGGCTTTCCATCTGTAAGGAGTGTGAAAAGCTGCTGTCCGGCATGTGCCGCATGTGCGGCTGCTACGTGGAGATGCGGGCAGCGATTGCACTGCGGGACTGCCCGGGGAAAAAGTGGTAGCAAAAGAGAAACCCCGCACAGCGGATCCTGTGAAAACAACGGATCCCTGTGCGGGGTTTTGAGAATCAGCGAAGTCGGTAAGATCAGTTGGGACTTGTTTGCGTCTCCGTTGCGACTTTCGGATCCTTGAAATAGCGGGACAGCTTCGGCACGGAGATGAACAGCGTCAGAAATTCGGCGACCGGAATCGACAGCCACACACCGTTGGTGCCAAGCACGAGCGGCAGAAGCAGCGCGGAGAGAACGATAAAGACGAAGGTTCGCAAAAAAGAAATCAAAGCAGAGGTCTTTCCGTCTGACAGTGCCGTAAAAATGCCGGAGGCGACGATATTCGTACCGCAGAACAGGTAAGCGATGGAGAACAGATATCCGCCGTGGCGTGTCAGTTCAAAGCCGTACGTGCCTTTCTGCATGAAAACGGCGGAAATGACCGGAGAGCCGAAGGCGGCCACAAGTGCGATGATCACAGAGCTTACCACAACGAAGCGGATACTGATGCGGTAAAGCCGGATCAGCCGCTGTTTGTTCCGGCTGCCGTAGTTGAAGCTGAACACAGGTGCAACGCCGATACTGTAGCCGAGGTACAGCGCAACAAAGAGAAACTGTCCGTACAGAATCGCCGTGATGGCGGCAACACCGATTTCGCCCTCAAATTTCAGCATCAGCATGTTGAAAAGGTAAGTGACAACGGCTGCAGAAAGATTGCTGACCATCTCGGAGGAACCGTTGAAGCAGCTTGTGGAGAGCAGGCCTTTGGAAAATTCCGGACGGGTGAAGCGAAGGCCTTTGCGGGCGAAGGTAAAGTATAAAATGCCGGCAACGGCCGGAATGCACTGGCCAAGGCCGGTGGCAAGGGCAGCTCCGGCAACACCAAGATGGAGCGGAACGACAAACAGATAGTCCAGAAGCATGTTGGTAATGCCGGCGGACACCGTAAGGGAAAGTCCGAGTCCCGGGCGTCCTGCTGTTACAAAGAAGGACTGGAATAGCGCCTGGAGAAGACAGACCGGGGCAAAGGAAAGGATCGTCCGCAGATAGGCGGTACCGTAATCCATCAGCACCGGCGTTGCACCGAGCAGACTGCAGATCTGACGGCAAAACAGGTTGCCGAGCACTGCGCCCAGAATACCGATGATCAGTGTGGTAAGGGTAAGGGCCGAAAAGTTGCGGTTGGCTTCCGCCTGTTTTCCCTGTCCGATCTTTGCAGCGACGACGGCGCTGCCTCCGGTACCGAACATGATGCCGACGGCAAGAAGAATGCTGACGGCAGGATAGACGATATTGGCGGCGGAAAGCGCCATGCTGTCCACGTACTGTGCGATGAAAAAGCCATCCACAATACTGTAGAGAGACATAAAGATCATCATGATGATCGATGGAAACGCAAACTTCAGCAGAGAGCGGAAGTTGAAATCCTTGGCGAGTGACTGGCTCATAATCAAAAACCTCCTTTTTATGTGTGAAAAGCCTTTTTCAGACACGCTTTAGATGGGAAAGATTTCTTGTGAAAATTTGAATCGTTTGCTATTATAAAGGATAGGGTAACCCTATAGTCAAGTGCAAAAAAGGTGAAAAACAGGAAAAATTCCGAGAGCACATATTCAGGAAAAGGAGTCAGAAATGGGAAAACAGGAGTATTTAAGCGCGGGGCGATTTGCAGCGCTGGTAGGCACGACAAAGGAAACGCTCTTCCATTATGATGAGATTGGGCTGTTCGTACCAAAAAGAAGAGGGACAAACGGCTACCGGTATTATGCGATGGATCAGATGGAAACGTTTGATGTGATCGGAATGCTGCGGGAGCTGGGCATGCCGCTGGCAGAGATTCGAAATTATCTGGAACAGCGAAGTCCTGAAAAATTCGGAGTACTGCTGGAACAGGAGGAGAAGGTGGTGCGCGAAAAAATGCAGCGGCTCCGCGAGATGCAGCGCTGGATTGGGGAAAAGAAGCGGTTTTTGGCACAGGCATCGGTGGAATGCCGTGAGGCGTTTGAAAAAGATCCCTTCTGTCCTGTGGGAATTCATACCCTGCCGTTGCAGTATCTTGTCACAAACCACAGCGAGTCAGCGGATAATCTGGCAGTCAATCAGAAAATCGGAGAGCTCTATGCTTACTGTGGGCAATACGGAAATCGAAGTTCGTATAATGTTGGGTTTGTTCAGAAACGGGAAACACTGGAAACGGGGAATTTTCTGGATTACCGTGATTTTTATCTGATTTTTGATCGTGTGCCGGCGAAAGTGCGATACACGGTTCGGCCGGAGGGAGAGTATCTTTGCTATTATTATAAAGGACCATGGCAGGGAATTGAAGCGGCGTACCGGAAGCTGTTCTGGTATGCCACGGAACAGAGACTTTTGCTGGACGACCGCTTTTATGAGGAATATATGGTGGACGCGCTGACCAGTAAGAAAATGGAACAGTATATTACGAGAATCGCCGTAAAAATTCTAAGATAGACAGGGAGGAGGGGAAAAAACAAGATTTTCACAAACTTTTTTCATTCTCCTCTTGACCATGACGCAACGTCACCCATTATAGTGAGAGTACAACAAGTTGAATTGACATAAAACTGAGAAGATAAACACACCAAAAAGGAGAAAAAGCATGAAAGTATTAGTAACAGGCGGAGCCGGATTTATCGGCGGAAACTTCGTACATCATATGGTAAACAAATACCCGGATTATCAGATCGTAAACCTGGACCTGCTGACCTATGCAGGAAACCTGGAGACTCTGAAACCGGTTGAGGACAAACCAAACTACAAATTTGTAAAAGGTGATATCGCAGACGAAGCTTTCATCATGGATCTGTTTGAAAAAGAGAAATTTGACGTTGTTGTCAACTTCGCAGCAGAGAGCCATGTAGACCGTTCCATTGAGGATCCTGGCATCTTTGTTCAGACCAACGTAATGGGAACCCGTGTACTGCTGGATGCTTCCAGAAAATTCGGCGTAAAGAGATATCATCAGGTATCTACCGATGAGGTTTACGGAGACCTTCCGCTGGATCGCCCGGACCTGTTCTTTACAGAGAATACTCCGATCCACACCTCCAGTCCGTACTCTGCATCCAAAGCAAGCGCAGACCTGTTTGTACTGGCTTACCACAGAACCTTCGGTACCCCGGTTACCGTTTCCAGATGCTCCAACAACTACGGCCCGTATCACTTCCCGGAAAAGCTGATTCCGCTTATGATCAGCCGCGCACTGGCAGACGAAGAGCTTCCGGTATACGGAAACGGTGAGAATGTCAGAGACTGGCTGCACGTATCCGATCATTGCGAAGCAATCGACCTGATTATCCATAAAGGTAAAGTAGGCGAGGTTTACAACATTGGCGGACACAACGAGAGAACAAACCTTCAGGTAGTACAGACTATCCTGAAAGCTCTGGACAAACCGGAATCTCTGATCAAATACGTAAAAGACCGCCCGGGCCATGACAGAAGATATGCAATCGACCCGACCAAGATCGAGACTGAGCTTGGATGGAAACCAAAATACAACTTCGATACAGGAATTGCACAGACAATTCAGTGGTATCTGGATAACGAAGACTGGTGGAAACACATCATCAGCGGTGAGTATCAGAACTACTTCGCTGAGATGTACAAAGACCGTCTGTAAGAGAGAAAAGTGAAATGCAAAGGCCGCAAAAAAGCGGCTTTTGCGAAGGAGTGGTGGATATGGATCAATATTATACCACTGGTGAATTTGCCCGGATGGCCCATGTGACCATTCGGACAATTCGCTATTACGACAAAAAAGGGCTGCTGAAGCCAAGCTTTATCAACGAGTCCGGTTATCGGATGTATTCGGATGAGGATTTTCTGAAGCTGCAGAAAATTTTATCGCTGAAATATCTCGGATTTTCCCTGAATGAGATCGGAAATATGACGATTCACGATACGAGTGCGGATATTCTGAAATCATTGAAAATGCAGATCGGACTTGTGCACAAGAAGATGGAAAATCTGGAGCAGATGGAAAAGGCACTGCAGAATACGACACAGATTCTGGAGGAGACGAACCAGATCGACTGGACCGGCATTCTGAACCTGATTCATCTGACCGATATGGAAAAGATGCTGGTGGAGCAGTACAAAAACGGGGAAAACCTGAATATCCGTATTTCGCTGCACGAGCAGTATTCCCAAAATAAAAAGGGATGGTTCCCGTGGCTTCTGGAACAGATGGATTTTGACGGTGCGCGCCGGATTCTGGAGATTGGCTGCGGAAACGGACAGCTCTGGAAAAAAGCGGAGCCATCCGTGCTGAAAGGAAAGTATATCTGTCTGTCTGACCTGTCAGACGGCATGATCCGGGATGCGGCGGAAAATCTGGGAGAAGAAAAGGCATCCTGTTTTGATTTCCGGACACTGGACTGCCAGAAGCTTCCGTTTCCGGATGCGGAATACGACCGGATTATTGCAAATCATGTTTTGTTCTATGTCCAGAATCTGTCCCGCGGTCTGCAGGAAATCAGCCGTGTGCTTTCAGATGACGGCGTGTTCTACTGCAGTACGTATGGAAAAGGCCATATGAAAGAGATTACCGATCTGGTACAGGAGTTTGATCCGCAGATCAATCTTTCGGAGGTGGCGCTGTATACTATTTTTGGTCTGGATCACGGAGAAAAGCAGTTAAAGCCTTATTTTGGCAGCGTAGAGAAAAGAATCTACGAGGACAGTCTTTGGGTCGACCGGCCGGAGCCGCTTCTGGACTATATCCTTTCCTGCCATGGAAATCAGAATGAGTATCTGTATCCGAGACAGCGGGAATTCAAAGAATTTCTGGAAAAGAAAATTCAGAAACACGGCGGAATTGCGATCACAAAAGAGGCAGGGGTTTTCATCTGCAGAAAATAACGGGAGAGGCCGACATGAAAATGGAGGTCTCTTTTTTATCCCTCATTTTAGGCAAGTTTGACAAAAATGTTAAAAAATAAATACAGAGTATGTTTTTTGTATTGCCAGAGATCACAAAAGGATGTATACTAAAGTAGAATGTCTAAGTATGCGTGACTTGAAGAAAGAACACAAAAAGAGGGATAAGGTATGAAGGAATTATTTGATGTACACTGCCATATGGTCCCGGGGGTAGACGACGGTGCAGCTGACCTGGAAGAGTCGCTGGCGATGCTGAAAATGCAGCACGAGGACGGGGTCAGGAAGATTATCATCACACCGCATTATCGGCGGCGGATGTTTGAAACACCGGCAAAAAAGGTACATGAGCAGTTTCTGAAACTGCAGGAAGCGGCAAAAAAGGAATATCCGGATATGTCGCTTTATCTCGGGTGTGAACTTCACTCGAACATGGATCTTCAGGATATCCTGGAAAAACGGAAATATGTGACCATGGCCGGTTCATCCTATGTTCTGTTGGAATTTTCCGAGGGAGATTCCGCACAGCATATCCGTGAGAGAGTCTACAATGTACTGTCCTGCGGTTACGAACCGATTATCGCGCATGTGGAGCGCTATCAGGCAACGGTAAAGAGCGTCGGATTTTCCAGCGATCTGGTGGATATGGGCGCAAGACTGCAGGTGAATGTGGAAAGTATACTTGGAAAGTATACGTGGGGGGCAAAACGCTACTGCAGAAAACTGATGAAGGAAGATCTGCTCGGTTTTGTCGGCAGCGATTCCCACAACACAAAAACACGTATTCCCAACATAGGAGCAGGCGCTGCCTATGTTTCAAAAAAAATGGGAGAGGCATATGCCGAAAGGATTTTCCACGATAATCCGATGGAAATCTTAAGGGATGCCGGAGAAATCTAAAAAAAGTCAGGAGAAGAAGATGGAAACGAATCAACAGAATCAGGATGAAATTGAAATCGATTTACTGGAACTGCTTCGTGTGCTCTGGAGCAAAATTGGCTATGTGATTTTAGCTGCATTGGCACTTGGCCTTCTGATGGTACTGGTCAGCAAAGTATTTATGAAGCCGCAGTATGAATCGACGACAAAAATGTATGTACTGTCAAAACAGGACAGCAGCAGTACTGTAACAAGTGGAGATCTGCAGGCAAGTTCTCTTTTAACCAAAGACTATGCGGAGCTGATTCAGAGCCGTCAGGTTGTTGAAACCGTTATTGCACAGTTAAATCTGGATCTTACCTATGAGGAGTTTTTGAACAAAATTACTGTTACTACACAGAACGATACGCGTATCCTTTCGATTACAGTAAAAGACGAAGATCCGTATGTAGCAAGCCAGATGGCGGATGCAATCCGTGTAGCAGCATCAGATCATATTCAGAACGTTATGAACACAGAAGCTGTAAATGTGGTAGATGAGGCGAATATTCCAGATGAGCCGGTAAGCCCAAGTATTAAGAAAAACGGGCTGATCGGTGCAATAGCAGGGGCATTTATCGCGATTGTCATCATCATTATTGTTTATCTGACAAATGACACCATCCAGACCTCCGAAGATGTAGAACGTTATCTGGGTGTCAGTACACTCGGCATAATTCCTCTTGCAGAAGGACAGAAAAAGAGCAAGAAGAAAAACAAAAACGGCCGTGGAAGAAAGAAATAAGGGAGGATACGGAACGTGAATCAGGTAGTAGTAAAACAGGAAAAATCAGGCTATCAGATTGTGGAAGCCTACAAATCTCTTCGGACCAACCTTCAGTTCTGCGGAGAAGATAAGAAAGTAATCGCGGTTACAAGCTGTACACCAAATGAGGGAAAGAGCAGTGTTTCTATGCAGCTCGGCATTTCTCTTGCAGAGAGCGGAAAAAGAGTGATTTTGATCGATGCCGATCTTCGGAAATCGGTTCTTCTTGGAAGAACGAAAACACAGAAATCTGTTCGCGGACTGGCACACTTCCTGTCCGGTCAGGCAACTCTGGAGGATGTCATCTGTTCTACCAATGTAAAGAACTTTTACATGATTTATTCCGGCCCGTTTCCGCCGAATCCGGCAGAGCTTCTGGGGGGAAAGAACTTCCGAAGTCTTTTAAATGCACTTCGTAAAGTTTACGATTATGTGATTGTGGATACTCCTCCGCTTGGAAGCGTTATCGACAGTGCAATCGTTGCAGAAATCTGTGATGGTTCAATCATGGTCATTGAGTCCGGTGTGATCAGCTATCGTTTTGCACAGGAAGTAAAGAGCCAGCTCGAGAGAAGTAACTGCCCGCTGCTTGGCGTTGTCCTGAACAAGGTGGATATGCAGAAACAGGCGTATGGTAAATACGGAAAATACGGTCAGTACAAATATGGAGATTACGGCCAGGAGGAGGACGATTAACTGCCATGAAAAAAGGAATTGTTGCAGGTTTGATTGTCCTGTGCGTGGCGCTAGGAGCCGGTACAGCAGCTGTCGTAGTGACGGACGACCGAAAAGGCCCGGAAATCGAGCTTCCAGCTGATGGGGATGTAACGTATGAGGAAGGCAGTGATACAGCGCCTTTGCTGGAAGGCGTTACTGCAACGGATGAGAAAGACGGAGATGTGACAGATTCGCTGATGATTGAAAACATTTTCCCGAACGATGACCATACCAGTGCATCGGTTGTCTATGCGGCAAAGGACAGTCACAATAATGTATCAAAAGCAACACGCCGCGTGAATTATAAAGCTGCAGCGGAAGATACCCCGGCGGAAAATGAGGCTACGCAGGAAACGGATAACAGTGGGGCGGCAGATGAGTCTGCACCGGCAGCAGAGGAGCCGCAGCAGAATGACACAGAGGGCACAAAAAATGAGACAGATGCGCAGATGGAAATCGAAGCACTGCCGGCGGAAAGCCCAAAACTGTACCTGAATACGTATGAAGTAACAGTGGAAGCCGGAAACGATCTGGACAAAACCAGCTATATCAAAGAGATGACCGATGATGCAGACAGCCAGGAGTCACTCTTTAACCAGATTGAGATCGACGGCGATGTGGATACTGCAGTGCCGGGAGATTACACGCTGACGTATCATGTGACGGACAGCGATGGAAACAGATCAAATGCAGCGGTGCTTACCGTACACGTTCAGTAAGAATAGAAGAACTGCTCTGATGGGGATGCCCGATCGGGGCAGTTCTTTTTTCAAGTTTTTACGGCGCGAGTAAAATTTGACAGCCCAAAATGAGTATGGTAGAGTGAGAAAGAAAGACGGCAGAAGGGGGCAGAGGAGATGCTTCGAATCTGGCAGAAAACAGAAAAACAGAAGCTGGAGCCGGTAGGAATGGGAACGGCGTTCCCCTTTTTAAAGGAAAAGAACCATGTAGTTTCTATCATCGGCGGCGGCGGAAAAACGACGCTGCTGTACGAGATGGCAGGCTTTTGTGTAAAAAACGATCAGAAGGTACTGGTGACAACTTCGACGCACATTTACCGTCCGCCGAAGGAATGGCATGACCAGAGTCTGGAAGCGGTCGAAAGAAAATTTCGCACAGGCCGCGCAGCGATTATCGGGAGTGCCTGCCGGGATCCGGAAAAGCTTTCCATGCCGGAAACGGAACTATTTGAAGCGGCACGCAAAAAGGCCGATCTGACGCTGATCGAGGCGGACGGCGCGAGGCACCTGCCGTGCAAGGCACCGGCGGAACATGAACCGGCGCTGCTTTCCTCTTCAGATCTTGTGATTGGTGTGACAGGTCTTTCGGCACTGGGACAGCCGCTTGGCAAGGACTGCTTTCGGGCAGAACGGGCGGCGGAACTGCTTGGCTGTACGATGGAACACCATATCACGGAAGAAGATCTGGCACGGCTGATCGCATCGGAACAGGGACAGCAGAAGGATTTGAAAGGCAGAACGTTTTATGCGGTACTGCACCAGTATGAGGAAAAAGAACACCGGGCGGCCGCAGAGAAACTTGTGGAGCTGCTGCGCAGGCAGGGGATCGAGCATGTTCTGGTTACGTGCGCGACAGGAAACAGAAGACAAAGCGGTGAGAACACGAATCCCTGGTATGGGAGAGCAGAGCTTCCCGTGCGTGAAGCGGAAGAAGAGTGGGAACCCGGAGAATAAAACGGAAATAGAACGGAGGAGACAGATGGCGGAATTTACCCATTTTAAGAAAGACGGAAGCGCCGTCATGGTCGATGTCCATGAGAAGCCGGACACGTACCGGGCAGCATCGGCGACGGGAACCATACAGGTAAGCCCGGAGGTATTTGCAGCCGTGCGGGACCATACGGCGAAAAAAGGCGATGTGCTCGGCGTTGCACGGCTGGCAGGCATCATGGGGGCGAAGAAGAATGCGGAGTTGATTCCGCTGTGCCACATTGTGCCGCTGACGAACTGCGAAGTGACATTTACCACGGACGAGAATACAAATTCTATTACGGCCGTGTGCACCACATCATGTGTCGGAAAGACCGGCGTGGAGATGGAGGCGCTGACTGGTGTTTCCACAGCGCTGCTCACGATCTACGATATGTGCAAGGCGATGGACCGCGGCATGGTGATTCGTGATATCCACATTCTGGAAAAGAACGGCGGAAAGAGCGGTCATTATATCTATCAGAAAGAGGAAAAATAAAGCATGGCAGAAAAGAAAGATTTCCCGGTTTTCCGGGTGGGAATTGTAACGTTAAGTGACAAAGGCTATCAGGGCGAGCGCGAGGATAAGAGCGGCCCAAAGATCAAAGAGCTGCTTCCGGCGGAGCAGTATGAGGTCGTTTCGATGCGCCTTCTGCCGGATGAGCGGGCGATGATCGAGGAGGAACTGATCCGGCTTGCCGATCTGGAGCAGTGCGATCTTGTCCTCACGACAGGCGGTACGGGATTTTCCATGCGGGATGTGACACCGGAGGCAACTCTGGCGGTATCCGGCCGTGTGGCACCTGGCATCGCGGAGGCGATCCGCGCGGGCAGCATGGCGATCACAAAACGGGCGATGCTGAGCCGGGCAGTGAGTGCAATCCGTCATCGGACGCTGATTATCAATCTGCCGGGAAGCCCGAAGGCGGTGGAAGAGAGTCTTGGATTTGTACTTGATACCCTGCCGCATGCGCTGGGACTTCTGCGCGGAACGGACGGAGAGTGCGGAAGAAGCTGAAAAAAGAGGGAACAGGTAACGATGGAAGAAAAAAAAATTATTTTCTGTAAGAGCGGCGGCTGTACGGCAAAGCTCGGGGCAGGCGTGCTCGAACATATTCTGGAGAAGCTGCCGAAAGGGGAAAAGGATCCGAATCTGCTGGTGGGCTATGACAGCAAAGACGATGCATCCGTCTACCGGCTGACGGACGACCTTGCGATGGTCCAGACGCTGGATTTCTTTCCGCCGGTGGTGGAGGATCCGTACACGTTTGGAAAAATTGCGGCGGCGAATGCCTTAAGCGACATCTATGCGATGGGCGGAGAGGTGCGGACAGCCCTGAATATCGTCTGCTTTCCGGAACAGATGGATCTGAATGTCCTCGGAGAAATCATGCGCGGCGGCGCGGAAAAGGTGCAGGAGGCGGGCGGATCGCTCTCCGGCGGTCATTCGATTGCGGATGACAGTGTAAAATACGGCCTTTCTGTCACGGGAACCGTGCATCCGGACCGGATCTGGCAGAACAATACGGGCCGCGTGGGTGATCTGCTCATTCTGACGAAACCGCTCGGAACCGGCATTCTCTGTGCGGCGCACCGCGTCGGGGAGGAAAACCCGGGGGGATTTCAAAAGGCAGTGGAATCGATGATGATGCTGAATAAGTACGCCTCGGAGACGGCACGGAAGTATAACATTCATGCCTGTACCGATGTAACGGGCTTTAGTTTCCTAGGGCATCTGCATGAGATGATGGAGTCGGGCGTGTCCTGCCATATCTGGGCGGATCAGATTCCGGTGTTCCCGGGGGCTGTGGAAGCGGCGGAGGAGTTTCTGATCACTGCGGCAGGCCAGCGGAACCGGAATCATCTGGAGCAGCATGTGATCTTTAAGGATATACCGTTCGGCATGCAGGAGGTGCTGTTTGACCCGCAGACATCGGGAGGGCTTCTGATGGCCGTGGATGCCGTGGATGCAGAAAAAATGCAGAGAAAACTGCTGGAGCAGGGGATTCCGGCAGCAATCGTTGGAAAAATCACAGAGCCGGCAGGAACCGAAATTTATGTGACACAGAGCAGGAAATGGTAAGGCAGGGAGGATGAAAAATGGCAGAGATGGAGAAAAAGACAGTAAACGCAATGGGTGATGTGTGCCCGGTACCGCTGGTAAAGGCAAAAAATGCGATTGCAGAACTTGCGGGAAGCGGAAAAGTGGAGGTTCTGGTGGATAATGAAATCGCCGTGCAGAACCTGGAAAAAATGGCGCAGCAGAAAGGATATGGCTTTCTGGTAAAAGAGAAGAAAGAAAAAGAGTATCATGTGGAGTTCACCGTATCGGAAACAGAGCCGGCTGAAACAGAAGAGAAAACCGTATGCCTCGTACCGGCGGCAAAGAAAACAAAACTCGTCGTTCTTTCTGCAGACCATATGGGCGAAGGAGCCGAGGAGCTGGGTAAAATTCTGATGAAGAGCTTCCTTTATGCACTGACCCAGCAGGATGAGCTGCCGGATACGATTCTGTGCTACAACGGCGGTGCAAAGCTGACCTGCGAGGGTTCCGAGTCCCTGGAGGATCTGAAAGATCTGGCAGCGCGCGGCGTTGAAATTCTGACCTGTGGAACATGCCTGAACTTCTACGGCATCACTGAAAAGCTGCAGGTCGGCAGTGTGACCAACATGTATGACATCGTGGAGCGCATGAGCAGCGCAGACCGCGTGATTAAGCCATGATTTACCTCGATTCGGCGGCAACGTCGCTGTGGCATCCAAAAGAAGCAGAGGAGCGTATGATCCAGGCACTGCACGGCTGTGGAAATGCAGGCCGCGGTGCACACGATGCGACACTGGATGCGGGCCGCATCGTCTTTGAGACGAGAATGCGGCTGGCAGAGTTGTTTCACGCGGAGAGTCCGGAGCGGATTGCATTTACGTGCAACGATACGGAGGCACTGAACACGGCAATTTTCGGACTCTTCGGGCCGGGGGATCATGTGATCACGACAGTCTGCGAGCATAATTCCGTTCTGCGCCCGCTGTATGCACTGGAAAAACAGGGACTGGAGCTTTCCGTGATTCCGGCGGATGTATCTGGAAGGATCGATTACGATCAGATGGAAGCGGCAGTGCGGAAAAACACGAAAGCGTTTGTCGTTACGCATGCCTCCAACCTGACCGGAAATATCACGGATCTTGCGCGGGTGTGCGAAATTGCGGAACGCCATTCCCTGCGTCTGATCGTCGATGCGGCGCAGACAGCGGGGATTCTGCCGATTGATGTACAGAAAAGCGGGATTGACGTGCTCTGTTTTTCCGGCCACAAGGGACTATTAGGGCCGCAGGGAACCGGCGGAATCTACGTCCGTCCCGAACTTTCGATCCGGCCGCTCAAAATGGGCGGAAGCGGAATCCGAAGCTATGAAAAAGAACAGCCTGCGGCGATGCCGGAGCACCTGGAAGCGGGAACTTTAAATGTCCACGGAATTGCGGGACTTCTGGGAGCGCTGGAATATCTGGAGAAGACGGGGATTGAAATGATTTACAAAAGAGAGAGGGAGCTGATGCACCTCTTTCTGGAGAAAATTCAGGGAATCCCGGGACTTACTTTATATGGAACAGACGATCTGCAGCAGCGGGTACCAACGGCGGCATTAAACATCGGCTCCTGTGATTCGGGATATGTCAGCGACTGGCTGTATGAGAACTATGGTATTGCAGTCCGAAGCGGAGCACACTGCGCGCCGCTGATGCACGAAGCACTCGGGACACGGGAGCAGGGAGCCGTGAGGTTCAGCTTTTCCCATGTACTGACGGAAGAAGAAGTCCGGATTGCCGCGCAGGCTCTGCGGGAGTTTGCCGAAGAAGAAATGCAGCAGTGAGAGAGGCGGCAGCCGGCATCCGGGATACAAAAGAAGCTGGAAAAAGGAAGAAACGATATGAGACAGCGAAAAGAAACCTGGATTCTGACGTTTGCGGGGACAACGCAGGCGATGCAGATGGAGCAGTATGCGAGAGCGCACGGCCTGCCGGGAAGGATGATCCCCGTTCCGCGGGAAATTACGGCGGGCTGCGGCCTTTCCTGGAAAGCAGCGCCGGAAGAGGGAAAAGAAATCCTTGCGGCACTTCAGACGGCGGGACTTGCCTATGAGGCGGAGTACCGTGTGCTGTTGTAGAGGTGTGAGGTGGAAATGGAAGAAAAAGAAGAAACATTACGACAGAAGCTGCGGTACGACATGCGGCTGCGCGTCAGCCGGACGGATCATGCCTTCGGTCCCGGTGTGGCGGAGCTGATGGAGCATGTGGAAGCAACCGGCTCCCTTTCGAAGGGCTGCAAATGCATGCAGATGGCGTACTCGAAGGGATGGAAAATCTTAAAGCGCGCCGAGGAGGATCTCGGCATCCCGCTGGTACAGGGCAACCGGGGCGGCAGCAACGGCGGCCAGACGGTACTGACCCCGGAGGGAAAAGAATTCCTGAAGCGGTACCGGAAGTTTGAACAAGAAGTCCGCGCAGGCGCCGATGCGTCGTTTCAGAAGTGGTTTGGAACAGAAGAAAAATAACATTTTTTACGGGGACACGTTGACAAAACGGGTCCTTTCCTGTATTTTTATTAATGGAAAAAGCGTTATTCTCGCACGAGAATAACGAGGCAGACCGCGGAAGACGGAAGAAAACGGCGGCTGCTGAAACGAAAGAAGGAAGACAGCGAAGATGAAAAAGAAAGATCTGATCGTGGTACGGGGAGCAGGAGATCTTGCAACCGGTACGATCCATCGTCTGAAAAAAGCGGGCTTTCGTCTGCTGGTTCTGGAAGCAGAGCACCCGGCGGCGATCCGGCGGCAGGTGGCTTTGAGCGAAGCGGTATATGCCGGCAGCGCCAGGGTAGAGGACGTGGAAGCCGTGCGCATGGACGTGGATCTCGCAGAGAAAAAGAACCGGAAAGAACTTCTGGAACAGGAAATGGAGCGGATCTGGAAGAAAGATGGTGTTCCGGTGCTCGTGGATCCGGCGGGACTAAGCATTGCAGCACTTCGCCCGGCCGTCGTGGTCGATGCGATTCTGGCGAAGAAAAATCTCGGGACGACAAAAGAGATGGCGCCGCTTGTGATTGCCCTCGGACCGGGCTTTACGGCAGGAGAAGATGTGGATGTTGTAATTGAGACGAAGCGCGGTCATAATCTTGGACGCGTGATCCGAAGCGGGAGCGCGGTTCCGAACACTGGCATTCCGGGCATCATCGGCGGGTACGGAAAAGAGCGTGTGATGCATGCACAGGCGGAAGGTATTCTGCGGAATGTGGCTTCGATCGGAGACATTGTGGAAGCCAGGGCTGTGATTGCAGAGATTGAGACAGAAAACGGGACGGTACCTGTGGAAGCATCTCTCTCCGGTCTGCTGCGCGGGCTGATCCGCGACGGCTATCCGGTGACGAAGGGATTTAAGATTGCGGACATCGATCCGCGGAAAGAAGAACTGCAGAACTGCTTCACGATTTCCGATAAGGCGCGGTGCATCGCCGGAAGCGTGCTGGAAGTGATCTGCGGGGAACTGGAATAGATTCAAATAGAAAAAGTGAGGCGTTTCAGATGAAACTGATGAAAACAGAAGACGCGGTAGGCCAGGTGCTCTGCCACGATATTACACAGATTATCAAAGGTGTGACAAAAGATGCGGTATTCCGCAAAGGCCACATCATTACAGAAGAAGATATTCCGGTGCTGTTAAGTGTCGGAAAGGACAACATTTACATCTGGGAAAAGGACGATACAATGCTGCATGAAAATGAGGCGGCACAGATTCTTTACGATATGTGTAAAAACGATCACATGCATCCGTCCGATGTCAAAGAAGGAAAAATTGAACTGATCGCGGACTGCGACGGTCTTTTGAAAGTGGACCGCGAGAAGCTGAAAAAAGTAAACAGCCTCGGCGAGATGATGATTGCGACGCGCCACGGTGATACATACGTGAAAAAAGGCGACAAACTGGCGGGGACGAGAATTATTCCGCTCGTCATCAAAAAAGAGAAGATGGAGACGGCACAGGCAGTCTGTTCCGACGGGCCGATCCTGACCTTAAAGCCGTTCCACAAGAAAAAATTTGCGGTTCTGACAACGGGAAATGAAGTGTATTACCATCGGATCGAGGACACCTTCACACCGGTTATCCAGGAAAAGCTGGCAGAATTCGGCGCGGAGATGATCTTTCATGAGGTTTACGATGATGATGCATCGAAGATCACAGACGGATGCCGACGCGCGATGGAAGCGGGTGCCGATCTTGTCTTCTGCACCGGAGGAATGAGTGTGGATCCGGACGACAAGACGCCGCTGGCGATCAAAAATACCGGAGCACGCATCGTTTCTTACGGCGCGCCGGTGCTGCCGGGAGCCATGTTCCTTCTGGCGTATGCCGAAAACGGAACACCGATCGTCGGCCTGCCGGGATGCGTCATGTATTCGAAACGGACGATTTTCGATCTTGTCCTGCCGCGCCTCATTGCAGATGATGAGGTGACAGCGGAGGAACTGGCCGGTCTTGGCGAGGGCGGTCTCTGCCTGAACTGCAAGGTCTGCACCTTCCCGAACTGCGGTTTTGGAAAAGGCAGATAAACGATGAAGGATCAGTATGGCAGAACGATAGATTACCTGCGGATTTCCATCACGGACGCGTGCAATTTGAGATGCCGGTACTGTATGCCGGAGAGTGCGGCGGGCTGTGCACTGGAGCAGGCGGAACAGAATCCGCCGCTTACCGTCGAAGAGATGCTGAAGATTGTGCACGCCGCGGCTGGGCTTGGCATCACGCATTACCGGATTACCGGAGGGGAACCGCTGGTAAGAAAAGAGTGCGTGGAGCTGGTGCAGAAAATAAAAGCAGTGCCGGGCACCGCATCCGTTGGGATCACGACGAATGGCGTACGCCTGGCATCGTGTGCGAGGGATCTGAAGGCGGCCGGCTGTGACAGTGTGAATGTGAGCCTGGATACAGTGGATGCGGCAGAGTTTGCGGCGCTTACCGGACGCGATGCGCTGGAGCAGGTAAAGCAGGGCATCTGCGCGGCCAAAGAGGCGGGTCTTTTAGTGAAGCTGAATGCGGTGCATCGAAAAGAACTGCATGCGCAGGAACTGCTTGAATTTGCAGAGCAGGAAAAAGTCCCGGTGCGGTTCATCGAGGTGATGCCGGTGGGCGCCGGAAAATCGTACGTGGGTCCGTCGAATGAGGCGCTGAAAACAGAGCTGGAACAGTGGTATGGGGCATGTACGCCGGACCAGGAAAAAGAAGGAAACGGTCCTGCGGCTTATGTGCGGTACGAAAAGCTGTCGATGCCCGTCGGCTTTATCAGCGCGATCCACGGAAAGTTCTGCGGAAGCTGCAACCGCGTACGGCTGACAAGCCGCGGCTTTTTAAAGCTCTGTCTCTGCTATGAGAACGGCGTGGATCTGCGGGAGGTTCTGCAGAACGGAACGGCGGCGGATCTGCGTGATGTGATGGCACAGGCAATCTTAAAAAAGCCGATGGAACACTGCTTTGAGCGGCCGAAGGATATGACAGAGCACCACCTGATGTCCGGTATCGGCGGATGAAATGACGGCGGTTCGAAAAGAAGAGGAAACAAAAGAAATGGGAAAAATCATAGGAATCTGTATCAGTGAAAAACGGGGAACGGCAAAGCACGAGGTGGAAACGGCGAAGCTGGTGGAAGACTGGGGCATCGAGGGCGATGCACACGCCGGGCACTGGCACCGCCAGGTGAGCCTTTTGTCGTATGAAAAAATAGAAGCCTTCCGTGCAAAGGGGGCGGATATTCCGCTCGGCGCCTTCGGGGAAAACCTGATCGTGGAAGGATATGATTTCCGGAATCTGCCGGTCGGCACGCGGTTTTCCTGCGGGGATGCGCTGCTTGAGATGACGCAGATCGGAAAGGAGTGCCACAGCCACTGCGAGATTTTCAAACGCATGGGTGAATGCATCATGCCGCGGGAGGGCGTTTTCGCGGTGGTGCTGCGCGGCGGCACGATTCAAAAGGGTGACACCATCGAACTGGTGACGGAAAAGTAGACCAGAGATCAGACACAAGGAGAGGAAACATGGACGAACTTTACCGGAAACTGCTTGCACAGCTGGAAGAGGGACAGGACACGGTTCTTGCCTTTATCACCGAAGGGGACGGCTCCATTCCGCGCACGACGGGCGCCTATATGCTGGTCGGCCGGGAAGGACGGGTTTTCGGAACTATCGGCGGCGGAAACCTGGAATATCAGGCGGTTCTGCATGCGCAGGAGCTGGTGCAGGAGAAGAAAAGTGAATACAGAGAATACGATCTCGGAACCGGAGAGGGGAAGGGGCTTGGCATGGTCTGCGGCGGCAGAGTGAAGGTGTGCTTCTATTTTATGAATGGAGCGCACGGCGAAGCAGAAAGTCTGGCGCAGGCGCTTGCGGCGCAGGAGCGGTACCGCAGTTACTGGATTTTTTTTGCGCTGGACGGAACCGGTATCCGCGTGCTGGAAAAAGAAGCGTGGGAAATGCTTCCGGCGGCACAGGAAAAAGCGGGCCACTGCCGGATTCTGGAACTGGACGGGAAAACGTATTACGCCGAGGAATTCTGCTACGACGGAAAGGTTTATCTGTTCGGCGGCGGCCATCTGGCCCAGGAACTCGTTCCGGTGCTGCATCATCTGGATTTCTGCTGTATCGTACTCGATGACCGGGAGGAATATGTGGACAAAGCATTGTTCCCGGATGCCGGGCAGACCATGCTGGTGGATTTTACGAAACTGGACGAGATTCTTTCGATCCGGAAAAATGATTATCTCGTGATTGTGACACGCGGCCACCGGTGCGATGCGGATGCCGAGGCGTTTGCGCTTCGCACCGGCGCGTCGTACATCGGTGTGGTGGGAAGCCGCAGAAAGACAAAGTATGTGCGCGAAAAACTGGAAGCGCAGGGTTTTACCGGAGAACAGCTCGACAGTGTCTATGCCCCGATCGGAATCGAGATCGGAAGCGAGACGCCGGCGGAGATTGCAATCAGCATTGCCGCACAGCTCATTCAGATCCGGTCAGCAAAAACCGGAAAACGAAAAGGTGCACATCCGGCGCTTCATACGTAAATATACAAAATGAGGAGTCAATTATCATGAAAACGAAAACCGTATCCATTCTTCTGATGGCAGCTATGGCACTTTCTCTTGCCTCATGCGGATTTTCCAATTCCACAGATTCTTCCAGTAAGAGCAGCTCCAAGGCAGAGAGCACATCTGCATCCAGCGCTTCTTCGGAAGCAGAGAGCGCATCCAGCGCCAAGAGCACAGCAGACGGCGAAGTATTTGACGATACCACCGTCACCGTATTTGCCGCAAAGAGCCTGAACTCCGTAATGGAGATGCTGATCATCGAGTACAATAAGACCCAGCCGAATGTCAAACTGGTTGGAAGCTATGACAGCTCAGGAACCCTGATGACACAAATCGAAGAGGGTGCATCCTGCGACGTATTCTTCTCCGCAGCAGCAAAACAGATGGATCAGCTTGAGAAAGAGAATCTCCTGGTTGAGGGAACCCGTCACAACATCGTAAACAATCAGGTCTGCGTTGTAACCTATGAGGGAAGCAATACAGAAGTTACGGGCCTGGAGGATCTGAACAAGGCATCCAGCATCGCACTGGCAGACGGTTCCGTTCCGGTTGGAAAATACACAAGAGAAGCACTGGTCAATGCAGGCATTCTGGAGAAAGCAGACGACGTATCGGCCATCACAACCCAGCAGGTTTCCGAAGCGCTCGGCGGCGTGGAAATCAATGAATGCGCAAACGTAGGAGCCGTTACTTCCGCTGTTGCAGAGGGATCCAACGAGGTTGGTACGGTTTACTATTCTGATACCTACGGTCTGGAAGACCGCCTGAAGGTTCTGCAGGTCGTTCCGTACGATCTGACCGGAAATGTCATCTACCCGGCAGCACAGGTTGTCAACAAAGAGGCAGATGAGACCGAGCAGGCAGCAGCGAAAGACTTTGTAGAGTTTCTGACTTCCGATGAGGCAGCCGCAATCTTCCGGAATTATTACTTTGATACAGAGGTAGAATAAAAAGAAGATCCCACAAAAAACAGCAGGGATTTGAAATCACCGTCCGAAAAAGAAAGATTTCGTTTCTACGGACGGTGGTTTTGCATCAGAGCAAATCCGGGCAGGATGCGTGATGCAGGTATGCAGGGCTGCCGTGGATAGAAAGGAAATGTTATGCAGGAAATACTGGATTTTTTACAGTCACTGGACTGGAGCCCGCTTGTCATTTCGATCAAGACCGGTATTGTGGCGACGATTCTGTCCTTTTTCTTTGGCATTTTTGCCGCACGTGCGGTGATGAAGCTGCGTCCCGGTGCGCGTGCCGTGATTGACGGCTTTCTGACCCTTCCGATGATTCTGCCGCCGACCGTTGCAGGCTTTTTCCTGCTTCTGATTTTCAGCCTCCGCCGTCCGTTTGGTGCTGCACTATATGAGAATTTCGGTATCAAGGCAGTGCAGACATGGCTTGGCTGTATTCTGGCGGCAACGATCATCGCATTTCCGCTGATGTACCGCAATACGAGAGCGGCATTTGAGCAGGTGGATACGAACCTGATCTATGCGGCGCGGACGCTTGGTATGTCGGAGTGGAAGATTTTCTGGAAAGTGGTCATCCCATCGGCAGGTCCCGGCGTGCTCTCCGGTACGGTGCTGGCATTTGCAAGGGCGCTCGGTGAGTACGGCGCGACGTCGATGCTGGCCGGAAATATTCCGGGAAAGACGGGTACCGTTTCCCAGAAAATCGCAATGGTGATTCAGGACGGGGATTATAAAACGGCGGGTTTTTGGTCTGTTGTCGTACTGCTCGTCGGATTCCTTACGATGACAGCGATGAATCTTCTCGGCAACCGGAGAAAGAAAAATCAGAAACAGTGGTAGAGAGGATAAATCATGGCGCTTGAAGTAGATATTACGAAAAGACTGGACGGCTTTTTTATGCATATGCAGTTCCGGGCGGAGCAGGAGATTTTTGCGATTCTCGGCGCGTCGGGCTGTGGAAAAAGCATGACCTTAAAGTGTATCGCCGGAATCGAAAAGCCGGATGAGGGGCGGATTGTCCTTGACGGCAAGGTGCTGTTTGATTCGGAGAAAAAAATCAATCTGCCGCCGCAGAAGCGGAAAGTCGGCTATATGTTCCAGGATTACGCCCTGTTTCCGCATATGAATGTTGTGCAGAATATTGAGGCAGGCATGGGAAAACGGCCGGACCGGAGCCGGACGGAATCGTTGATCCGCCAGTTTCAGCTGGAAGGGCTGGAGAAAAAGATCCCGGGACAGCTTTCCGGCGGACAGAAACAGCGCGTCGCGATGGCACGGATGCTCGCAGCAGAGCCGGAGCTGATTCTGCTCGACGAGCCGTTTTCAGCGCTCGATACCTATCTGAAATGGCAGTTGGAGCAGGAGATGTACAAACATCTGAAGGAGGCCGGAAAACCGGTCATCTTCGTATCACACAACCGCGATGAGGTGTACCGCCTCTGCGATACGGTCAGCTGTATGAACCGGGGAAAGATGGAAGTCATGGAACCGCTGAAGGAATTTTTCCAGAATCCGAAGACGCGCACAGCGGCAATTTTGTCGGGCTGCAAGAACATTTCGGCGGCCGAGCGGGTGGATGCGCACACGCTGCGGGCCGTGGACTGGGGCGTAACGCTGCACGTAAAGGAGCGGGAAATTGCAGACGATATCCGCGCAGTCGGCATCCGGGCACATTTTCTGGCCACAGTAGAAAGGCCGGGTGAGGAAAATGTATTTCCGGTCAACGAATCCGAAATCTGGGAAGATCCGTTTGAATGGAACATTTCGTTCCGGAAGAATGCCGAATGCAGCTGGCTGCAGTGGAAGATCGCAAAAACAGACTGGAGTCCGGAAATGGGGATTCCAAAGGAGCTGTATCTGAAGGAGGAAGATATTCTGCTGCTGACGGATTCCTGATGCTGGTGTGACAGATTTGGATAAAAAAAGATTGTTTTCGAAATCGTGATCGTGTTTCGAAAACAATCTTTTTTCATCGTTTACAGATTCATTACATGGTGATCCAGCCGAATGCATTTGCCACGGAGCTGAACAGAATGATCAGCGCAAACACCGGGCAGAGATACTGGATCATGACAAGAAAGATTTTCTTTCTGCGGAAGCGGCTCTCGCCATGGATGATTTCTTCCTCGATTTTTGCCACACCGATGACTCTCGAAACGAGAAGACAGGTGGCAATGGCAGCAATTGGCATCATTACGGAGTTTGTCAGGAAGTCGAAGAAATCCAGGAACTGCATGCCAAGAATGGTGACGGAGGAAAGCGGTCCGTAGCCAAGGCAGGAGAGCGTTCCGAGCGCAATCATGATAACGCCGATCAGAACGGTCGATTTTTTACGGCCCCAGCCGAGCTCATCCTCAAAGGTGGAAACGGCGCTTTCTGTCAGTGCAATGGAGCTGGTCAGTGCGGCAAACAGCACCAGAAGGAAAAACAGAATACCGATCACAGTGCCAAAGCCCATATTGGCGAATACCTTCGGGATGGTGATAAACATCAGGGAAGGTCCTGCCTGCAGGGTATCCGGATTTCCGCCGGAGAAGGCAAAGACGGCAGGAATGATCATCAGGCCTGCCATGATCGCAATGGCAGTGTCAAAGATTTCGACGTTGCGTGTGGAATCCTCGATCGAGGTGTCTTTTTTCATGTAGGAGCCAAAGGTGATCAGAATACCCATCGCAATCGAGAGGGAGTAGAACATCTGTCCCATGGCGGCAACAACGGACATCCATGAAAAGTTTTTGAGGTTCGGAACAAGGAAATACTTCACGCCTGCCAGTGCGCCCGGTCTTGTTACGGAATAAACGGCAATGATAACGGAAAGGACGATCAGAATCGGCATCATCACCTTGGAAACGCGTTCAATGCCGTTTCGCACACCGGCGTAGATGATGGCGACCGTAATAAGGCAGAAAACGGCAAAACAGAGCTCTGTGGAAACTCCGTTTGAGATGAAGCCGGAAAAATAGCCGTCCTCTGCGAGCAGGGTACTGTTGCCCTTCACGTATTCGATCAGATATTTGATGACCCATCCTCCGATGACAGAGTAGTATGGAACGATCAGAATCGGGATAATGGCGTTGATCCAGCCCCCGGCGGAAAGCCATTTCGATTTGCCGAACGACTGGAAAGCGCCGACCGGGCTTTTTCGTGTCATGCGTCCGATGGCGGACTCGGCAACGATCATGGAGTAGCCGAAGGTGAGCGCCAGCAGGATATAAATGAGGAGGAAAATTCCTCCGCCGTATTTTGCTGCGAGGTAGGGAAAACGCCAGATATTTCCAAGTCCGACGGAAGCGCCTGCTGCAGCCAGCACGTAACCGATTTTGCCGGAAAACGAGCTGCGGGATTTGTTGTGTTTGTTCATAGAGTTCCTTCCTTTTGTGTGTTACAAAAATTTTGGGTTTATGGTCAGTTCTTGAAGATTTTTTATGCTGACACCATAAAGAAGATTGTAACATTATTGGGAAGGAAAGTCACTACTAAATTTTTTATTTTTTGCTGTCCGGCAGGGATTCCCCGGCCAGTTCCGCCATCAGCTCCGGCACGGTGGTCATGTGATCGAGACGCCATGCATTTTCTCCGCAGAAAAGGAGAGCGTTGTCGGTATCGCCATCGGCAGCGCGGGTCAGGGCAGTGGTAATACAGTAGGGAATGGAGGCTTTGTCGCATTTTTTGAGGCACTGGTAGCAGTGTGAGATTTTTTCCCGTTCCTGTTCGCGTTCCGTCAGAAACGGATTGCGGATTGCGCGGCCCGGCATGCCGACCGGACTGTGCATGATCGTGATATCTTCTTTTTTTGCATTCAGGTATGCCTGTTTGTAGCGGGGATCGGCATCGCATTCTTCCGTGACAACGAAACGGGTAGCCATCTGGACGCCTGCGCAGCCAAGCGACAGATAGTGAAGGATATCCTCATGGGTGTAGACGCCTCCGGCAAAGACGACGGGGATGGTACAGGCATATTTTTCTTCGTAGACATGTACAATCTGCAGAATTTCCCGGATTTCGTCATCGTAGCCGCGCCGTGCTGTTTCTTCCACGGTTTCGGCGGAGTAGCCGAGATGGCCTCCGGCTGCAGGACCTTCGATGACAACGAGATCAGGAACGCGGTGATAGTGATTGTCCCAAAGCTTCAGAAGAACCTTGGCGGTCCGGGGCGGGGAAACGATAGGCGCGAGCTTGATGGAGCTTCCCGCTGTGTATTTTGGCAGATCAGTCGGGAGACCGGCCCCGGAGATGATGAGATCGGCTCCGTTTTCGATGCAGCAGCGGACGTATTCCTCGTAGTGGGTCAGGGCGCACATGATATTGACGCCGATGATGCCGCCGTTTGAAATTTCTTTGGCGCGGCGGAGGTGGAAGGCGAGTGCGCGGAGATTGGCACTTAAGGGATCACGCGCGAATTCCGGATCGCGCCAGCCGGGCTGGGCAGCGGAGATGACGCCGATTCCGCCGGCTTTGGCAACGGCACCGGCGAGGGATGAGAGGCTGATGCCGACGCCCATTCCGCCTTGGATGATGGGGTATTTGGCGGTGAGATTTCCTATTTTTAAATTTGGTAACATATGAATTCTCCTTTTTGATAAATGGACGATCCCGTGCCCGCCGCCGCGCCGGGGATGTTCCTCCAGGATGGCGCGGTTTCGGAGGCCAGGAAACTCTAAGGCTTTGGGATTTTGCTAAGGGCGCTTGAAAAAACGGCGAACTCGCTGCACTCAGACAGTGCCGTTTTTTCAAGCAACGCAAAATTCCATAGCCTAAGAGTTTGCAGGCCTCCTGCAAATGCGCCATCCTGGAGGAACATCCCCGACACGGCGGCGGGCACGGGATCTGGTATTGGTAAAAATGTAATGTAAAAAACCTTACTATGTGGTTTTGAAAACTAGATATATAATACTTTGAATATCAAAGTATGTCAAGAGGGAAAATGAGAAAAAGGTGATTGATAGGGGGTGGGAGGTGTGGTAGAGTGGGAGATAGAAAGAAAAGTTAAGACAGGAGGATGAAGAATGATGTTAAAGGATCTGGTATTAAAAAACAGGAGTTATCGTGGTTTTGATGAGTCGGTGAGGATTTCGCGGGAGACGTTGGAAGGGTTTGTGGATTGCGCGCGGCTTTGTCCTTCGAGTGTGAATAAGCAGCCGTTGAAGTATTTTCTGGCGTGGGAGCCGGACGAAGTGGAGAAGGTGCAGGGTCTGACGAAGTGGGCGCGGGCGCTGCCGGATATGGTACTGCCGCATCCGGGAAAACGGCCGACGGGTTTTGTTGTGATCTGCCAGGATAAGAGGATTGATGAGAATCTGAACCGGTATCAGAAGGATGTCGGGATTGTGGCGCAGACGATGCTGCTTGCGGCTGTGGAGCAGGGGCTTGGCGGCTGCATGATCGGGAATTTTCAGGCGGGCGAGGTGATGGAAGTGCTTGGACTGCCAGAGGAGATCCGGCCGCTTTTGATTGTGGCGTTTGGAAAACCGGCGGAGGAGATTCATCTGGTAGATGTGCCGGAGGATGGGAATACGAATTATTACCGGGATGAAAATGATGTGCACTATGTGCCGAAGAGAACGCTGGCGGATGAATTGCTGAACTGAAGATAGAAACTGAAGATAGAGCCGGAAAATTCCGGAAAAATGTCGGATGAACCGTCCTAAAAAGTTAGATCTAAAAAATCTGATTTCTTGGGGCGGTTCAAAGAATCCGGCATTTTTTTACTTTGCAGGAAACTTCGTTGAATTTTCCTGTAAAGTCAAAAGCCCTCCGGGCAGGATCGCACTGCGGCGGAGGGGAAAGGAAAGCACAGGCTCTTATTAGTTTCGGTGTAGCCCGAAAAAGGGAAAATGTCCCATACTTTCTGGCAATCCGGGGAGATGTCTGGTGGGCAGGAAATGGTGCAAATAAAGATGTTTTTTCCTGCAAAACAGAACCTTTTTTCTCGAAAGGGATCATGATAAAATGAGAAAAAATGGGGGAATTTTCAAAAATAAGATGGAGGAGGATATTGAAATGAAAATTTATCACGCACAGGTGAATCATCTGGAAAATCCAATGGGGTTCCGGATGGAGAGAACGGTCTTTTCCTGGAAAGTGAAAGACGCGGAAGGAAAAAAACAGAGCTATGCGAGAATCCGTGTAGCATCGGATGCAGCGATGGAGCATCTGCTGTTTGATTCCGGAGAGGATGATAAGGCGAGCAGTCTTTTCTATCCGGTGAAGCTGGATCTGGAGCCGAGAACGCGGTATTACTGGAACGTGGAAGCGGGCAGTGATGCCGGGGAGACGGCGGTGAGTGAAGTACAGTTTTTTGAGACCGGAAAACGGAATGAAGCATGGACAGGAAAATGGATTTCCTGTGACAGTAAGGAGAACCGTCATCCATATTTTGAAAAAGAAATTGTTCCGGCAAAAGAGGTAGCGAAGGCCAGGCTGTATGTCTGCGGACTTGGACTGTATGAGGTGTATGTGGATGAGAAGCGTGTCGGGGATGAGTACCTGACGCCGTACAGCAATGATTACAATGAATGGGTACAGTATCAGACGTATGATGTGACAGAGGAGGTTTCAAAACAGGGAATGCTCCGTGTGCTGCTTGGAAACGGCTGGTACAAGGCGCGGTTTGGATTCAGTGCGTTTGAGGACAAGGGATTTTACGGCAATGAGTGGAAGCTGATTGCGGAGCTGCATCTGACGTATGCGGACGGTTCGGAAGAGGTGATTGGCACGGATGAATCGTGGCAGGTGCGGCGCAGTAAAATTGCATTCTCGAATCTTTACGACGGTGAGCACCGGGATGACACGCTGTCGGAACTGCCATTGGAGAAGGCGGTTTTTTGTGAGGCACCAAAAGGAGAACTGACGGAACGCATGAGCCTTCCGGTGACGATTCATGAGACGTTTGAACCTAAAGAACTGCTTCATACTCCGGCCGGCGAGCTGGTCTTCGATATGGGGCAGGAGTTTACGGGAATTTTCAAGCTGCATGTCAACGTGCCGGCAGGAACCAAAATTCATGTTCAGACAGGTGAGATTTTGCAGCGCGGCAATTTCTACAATGACAATCTGCGGAGTGCAAAATCCGAATACATCTATATTTCCGATGGAACCGAAATGGATCTTGTGCCGCATTTTACGTTCTACGGCTACCGTTACGTGAAGATCGAAGGCATTCCGGATCTGAAAAAAGAGGATTTCACGGGTCTTTCTTATTACAGCAACATCACAGCGACAGGCTGGATGAAAACAGGAAGTGATTTGGTCAATCAGCTCATCAGCAATGTGCGCTGGGGCTTAAAGTGCAATTTTGTGGATGTTCCGACCGACTGCCCGCAGCGTGATGAGCGCATGGGATGGACGGGTGATGCGCAGGTGTTCTCGCCGACGGCGATGTATCTCGAAGATACGTATGCATTCTATGCAAAATACCTGTACGACATGGCAAAAGAGCAGAGCGTGTTCGGCGGAAAGGTGCCGCATGTGGTGCCATCGTGCGGCATCGAGGATGCAGCGTGTGTCTGGGGCGATGCGGCGTGTATCATTCCGTGGAATCTATATCTGTTTTATGGGGACAAGAGCATTCTGGAAGATCAGTTTGTGAGCATGAAATCGTGGGTGGACTACATCACGAAAGTGGATGGGGACAACCATGGCTGGAGATATGTATTCCACTTTGGCGACTGGCTGGCGCTTGACAATCCGGTGCAGGGCGCTGAGCAGGTCATGGGTGCAACGGACGAGGAGTTTATTGCAAACCTGTATTATGCGATCAGCGCAGGAATCGTGGCAAAAGCGGCCGGTGTGCTGGGATACCGCGAGGAGCAGGAGAAGTATCAGAAGCTGTCCGAGGAGCAGTTTGCTGTGGTACAGGAAGAATATTACAGCGCAACAGGCCGTTGCTGCATCAAAACACAGACGGCGCTGCTGCTGACGCTGAAATACCATCTGTCGAAGAATGAAGAGCTGACAAAACGGCAGCTTCTGAAGCTGTTTGAGCAGAGTAACCACAAACTGAAGACGGGATTTGTCGGAACACCATTGCTGAACAATGTGCTCACCGACAACGGCATGAATGATCTTGCCTACGAACTGTTGCTGAACGAGGAATTTCCGGGTTGGCTTTATGAGGTTAAGCTTGGTGCAACTACCGTCTGGGAACGCTGGAATTCTCTTCTTGCGGACGGTACGATTTCCGGCATCAGCATGAACAGTATGAACCATTATGCTTACGGCTCCATCCAGGAATGGATGTTCCGTCACGTTGCCGGTATTAACACGATGGAGTCCCATCCGGGTGTCAGAACCGTACAGTTTGCACCGACGCTGAACTGGGATTTGAGGTATGCAGAGGCAAAATATGATTCTGCATCGGGAATGTACAGCATTCGCTGGGAGCTTTCCGATAAAGAGCACGTGACCATCACCATGGATGTTCCGTTCGACTGCACCGCAGAGGCCGTACTTCCAATGGTTGCCAAAAGTGAAAAAGAAGCGGTTGCAGAAGTGCTCGGATCAGAAGAAAACGGCAGATACCTGCTGGAGCCGGGACACTATGAGGTAAGCTATCAGCTTTCCGGTTGGAAAGAAAAAACGGCAGTATGTGTGGAATAAAACCGCAGTTTTTTTCAAAAAATAAGAAGCGAGGTGAACGCTGCAATTTTGCAATGGGACAAAATGAGAAAATTGTTCCAATTATTATGAAAAGAATGTAAATAAAAACAAATAATTTGGAAAATATACAAATTCATTTGTCTTATGAAAACGTTTATGGTACAATCTGACTAAGCGGTTACAAAAATGGAAGACAGAACGCAGACCCGAAAGTCTGACAAAAAAGAGACGGCAGAAAGGGACAGGATATGAAGAAGTGGACGGGGATGATTACCAATCTCACAATGTTGACACAATTCGGACTGTCCCTTGTGACGCCTCTTTTTCTTTGTCTGGCACTTTGCTGGTGGCTTTGCGACCGCTTTTCGGTTGGAACATGGATTTATCTGCTCGGCTTTTTCTTTGGGATCGGAGGCGGTGCCGTGACAGCCTGGAAATTCGGGCAGAGCGTTCTGCGGCATCAGAAACGTATCGAGACGGAGCCGGACGGAAAAAAGAAGAAAAAGCGGGTGTCTTTCAACCGACATATTTAGAACGTGTCTGAAAAAGTTTTCACAGTTGACGAAGATCAAGTGGCAGAGAAAAGATTTCAGACTGATTTTAAGGGGAAAATCCCTTAGAAAGGAAACAAGGCGATATGAGCAATTTCGGAGACAAGGTCCAGCCGGCCGTAAAAAAGGAGACGAAAAATGTTGCCATCTATACTGTTGTCGGCGTGGTTGTGATGTGGGTCGGGTTTCTGATCCTGCACCTGATCTGGCCGGAAAAAATCCCATTTGACTATCGGGTGATCCTCGGGGGAATCGGAGGCGGTGCCGTTGCGGTGCTGAACTTTTTCCTGATGGGCATGGCAGTACAAAAAGCAGTGTCCGAGACAGACGAGGCGGGAGCAAAACGGCGGATGCAGGCAAGCTATTCGCAGAGAAACCTGATGCAGATGCTCTGGGCAATTCTGGCGATTGTGCTTCCATGCTTTCAGTTTGCCGCAGGAATCCTGCCGCTTTTAATTCCGGGAACGGCCATCAAGCTGAAGGGCATAAAAAACAGCATAAAGCGCTGAACCTGATCTTTGGCGAAAGCCGCAAAGACGGGACGGCGTTTTGAAACCGAAACAGCGAAGCAGCGATTCGGTTATGAGCAAGCAGCGAAGCGGATTGTGAAGATCCGCTTTGACAAAAGGTTCAAATTTTTTATTTTATCTCATACAGAGGAGGTGAGAAAAGAGAATGGAGGTTGATATCTCCGGTGCAAAAGTCTTTTTTACGATCCCGATCGATTTTCCGCTGTTCGGGAAAATTCAGATCAGCGAAACGCTGGTGGTAAGCTGGATTGTAATGGCACTCATTACCGGACTTTGCATCTGGCTCACAAGAGATTTGAAGATACGGAACATCTCCAAACGCCAGGCGGTGGCAGAAATGATTGTGGAGACCGCAAATAAATTCGTCATCGGCAACATGGGAGAAAAATTCCGCTATCTGATTCCTTTTGTGTCGGCGCTTTTCGCGACCAGCGTTGTCTCAAACCTGATCAGCCTGATCGGACTTCGAAGTCCGACAGCGGATCTTTCCACCGAGGCGGCCTGGGCTGTTGTGGTCTTTATTATGATCACAACACAGAAGATCAAAACGAATGGTTTTGGCGGATATCTGAAAGGCTTTACGACTCCGATTGCGGTTATGACACCGTTTAACGTTTTGTCGGAGCTCGCAACGCCGATCAGTATGGCGTGCCGTCACTTTGGAAACATCCTTTCCGGCGTTGTGATCAATGCCCTGATCTACGGATCGCTGGCACTGGCAAGCGGAAAGCTGCTGGGACTGCTTCCCGGCGTGCTCGGAAGAACCCTTTCACAGATCCCGATTCTGGACGTCGGTGTCCCGGCTGTTCTGTCGGTCTATTTTGACTGGTTCTCCGGCGTGATGCAGGCCTTTATTTTCTGTATGCTGACTGTCATGTACATTGCGAATGCAGCAGAAGAAGGCTAAAGAGATTAAAAAATGAGGTTTACAAAAAGAAAATACAGGAGGAAAACAAGATGGATTTTCAGATTTTAGCAAAAGGTATCGCTCTCGCAGGATGCGCAATCGGCGCAGGATGCTCCCTGATCGCAGGTATCGGACCTGGTATCGGTGAAGGTAACGCCGTAGCAAAGGCACTTGAGGCAATCGGACGTCAGCCGGAATGCAAAGGTGATGTAACAAGTACGATGCTTCTTGGCTGTGCGATCGCAGAGACCACAGGTATTTACGGTTTCGTAACCGGCCTGCTTTTGATCTTCGTAGCACCGGGAATGTTCATGAACTTCCTGAAATAGTTGCAAGGAGTAAATGATTGCTAGGAGGAAAGAAACTATGCAGGTTCAGGAACTGGTAGGAATTGTCCCCTGGACTTTTATCGCACAGATCTGCAACCTCTTCATCCAGATGTATCTGATCAAACGGTTCCTTTTCAAACCGATCAATGAGATGCTGGAAAAACGGCGTGCGGCAGCCGATGCGGAGATCACAGACGCAGAGGCGGCAAAAAAAGAAGCCAACGCCATCAAAGAGGAATATGAGCAGAATATGCAGGAGGCCAAGGCAAAGGCCAACGAGATTCTCGAAAGCGCCAGAAAGACAGCGACGCTGCAGAGCGAGAAAATCGTAAAAGAGGCTTCCGAACAGGCAGCTGCCCTGAAAAACAAGGCAGAAAAAGAGATTGCCCAGGAGAAAAAGAAAGCGGTCAATGAAGTCAAAGGCGAGATCGGCGGCATTGCCATGGATATTGCCGGAAAGGTCATTGAACGTGAGATTAATGAAAAAGACCATGAGAAGCTGATAGATGAATTTATATCGAATGTAGGTGAAGCATCATGACAGAAACTGCCAGAGTATACGGTGGGAGCCTGTATGAGCTGGCCGCAGAGGAGCATCTCGAAGAGGAAATCCTTTCCGAGATGAAGGAGATCCGAGCTCTGTTCCGGGAAAACTCGGAGTATCCGCGCCTTTTATCGGAGCCTTCGATTCCGCGAAAAGAGCGGATCGGGCTGATCGACGCGGCATTTGGCAGCCAGGCGGAACCGTATTTGGTCAATTTTATCAAACTGCTGTGTGAAAAAAATCTTCTCCGTGAATTCGGCGGATGCCAGGAAGCATTCCAGCGCAGATACTACGCAGCCCACAATATTGCTGAGGCAGTTGTGACGAGCGCAGCATCCCTGTCGAAGGAACAGGAAGAGCTTCTGAAGAAAAAACTGGAAACAATGAGCGGAAAAACGGTCGTGATGGAACTGAAAACCGATCCGTCCGTTCTGGCGGGTGTCCGCGTGGAGCTCGACGGAAAGCTGTTTGACGGAACCGTAAAGGGACGTTTGGCCGAGCTTTCCAGAAGAATCAGCGATACAGTGGTGTAGGAGGAAAACATGCAACTGAAACCAGAAGAAATATCCAAGGTCATCCGCAGCCAGATCAAATATTATGAAAATGCGATCCGGCAGGATGAGACAGGCACCGTTCTGATGGTCGGAGACGGAATCGCAAGAGCCAGCGGTCTTTCGAACTGCATGGCAGGCGAGCTGCTGGAATTTGAGGATGGAAGCTATGGAATGGCACAGAACCTCGAGGAAAACAGCGTATCTGTCGTTTTATTCGGTTCCGGCGAGAACATCAGCGAGGGACAGCTTGTAAAAAGAACGGGAAAAGTTGTTTCGGTTCCGGTCGGAGAAGGCATGATCGGACGCGTTGTCAACGCGCTCGGCCAGCCAATCGACGGCGCAGGCCCGATTACGGCAGCAGAGTACCGTCCGATTGAAAGCCCGGCACCGGGCATCTGTGAGAGAAAAGGTGTTAATCAGCCGCTGCAGACCGGTATTAAAGCGATCGATTCCATGGTTCCGATCGGAAGAGGTCAGCGAGAGCTGATCATCGGAGACCGTCAGACCGGAAAGACAACGATTGCAACCGATACCATTCTGAACCAGAAAGGCAAGGATGTGATCTGTATTTACGTTGCCATCGGACAGAAACGTTCGACAGTAGCGTCCTTAGTAGAAAATCTTGAGAAGAACGGCGCAATGGCGTACACCATCGTCGTGGCAGCGACGGCATCCGAAGCGAGCCCGCTGCAGTATATCGTACCGTATTCCGGCTGTGCCATGGGCGAGTACTTTATGTATCAGGGAAAAGATGTGCTGATCATTTATGATGACTTAAGTAAGCACGCGGTTGCATACCGTGCACTTTCCCTGCTGATCCGCCGTCCGCCGGGACGTGAGGCTTATCCGGGAGATGTTTTCTATCTCCATTCCAGACTTCTGGAGCGTGCCGCAAAGCTGGACGATGAACACGGCGGCGGATCCATGACGGCCCTGCCGATCATTGAGACCCAGGCAGGCGATATTTCCGCCTATATTCCGACGAACGTCATCTCCATCACAGACGGACAGATTTTCCTTGAGACAGAGCTGTTCCACTCGGGCGTTATGCCGGCGGTAAACCCTGGCGTATCCGTATCCCGTGTCGGTGGAAATGCGCAGATTAAGGCGATGAAGAAGGTAGCCGGAACTCTGAAACTGATCTATTCCCAGTACCGCGAGCTGGCAAGTTTTGCACAGTTCGGATCCGATCTGGATGCCGATACAAAGGCGCGTCTGGAGCAGGGTGTGCGTATCGTGGAAGTATTAAAACAGAACCAGAATGCACCGGTTCCGGTAGAAAAACAGGTGGCCATTCTTTATGCGGTAACGAAAGGAATTCTGTCAAAGGTTGCAGCTGAGGATGTCCGCGCCTATGAGGACGGACTGTATACCTGGCTTGATACCGACGCAGAGGGTGCTGCCGTGATGCAGGAGATTTCCGCAACCGGAAAACTCGAGGCAGATACCGAAGAGAAGCTGAAAAGTGCGCTCGAATCGTACACCGAAAACTTTATCAATACAAGACCTGCAAAATAAGGAAAGAAGGAGGAGCCTATGGCTGCAAACATGAAAGCCGTAAAGCTGCGGATCAAAAGTGTCGAAAGCACGATGCAGATTACCAAGGCGATGGAACTTGTAGCGTCCTCCAAGCTGCGAAAAGCGAAGGAGCGGGCTGATACCTGCCGTCCGTATTTTCAGGAGCTGTACCGCACTTTGCAGGATATTGCAAAAGGAAACACGGAATTTTATTCCATTTATGCAAAAGAGGCAAAAAACGAGAAATGCTGCTACGTGCTGGTTGCCGGAGACCGCGGCCTTGCGGGCGGATACAACGCGAATCTGTTCCGATGCTTTGAGGCAGATGCCAAAGGAAAAGAGATCTGTGTGGTTCCGGTCGGCAAAAAGGCAGTGGAGTATGCGAAATCCCGGAAGCTGGACATTCTGACGGACAGCTTTGCCGAGATCGCAAATCTTTCCGTGGCAGACAGCTTTGAGATCGCGCGCGCACTGTGCCGTGAGTTCCGGAAAGGGACCTTCGGACATGTGGAGCTTTGCTATACGAAATTCGTGTCGATGCTGTCGCAGATGCCGGTTTCCGTGCCGATCCTGCCTCTGATTGACATTGCAAAAGAGGACGGAGAGGATCCGGAAGCGAAAAAAATCCGGAATCTGATCCTGTATGAGCCAAACGGTGTCGAGGTATTCGAAGCGATTGTGCCGGAATACTTAGGCGGCCTGATCTACGGCGGTATCTGTGAGAGTGTGGCAAGTGAGCTTGCGGCACGCCGTACCGCAATGGAGGCGGCAACGGGAAATGCAGAGGAGATGATTGAACAGCTCAATCTGTATTACAACCGTGCCCGTCAGGCAAGCATTACGCAGGAGATCACGGAGATCGTCGGCGGTGCGGAAGGCGTGTAAGAGTGGAAACAAGAAAAGTGAGGAGAAGTCGTTAAATGAGTGAAAAACACATTGGCGAGGTTGTGCAGGTAACGGGTCCTGTTCTGGACATCCGTTTTCCGGAAGGAGAGCTGCCGGCACTTCTGAATGCCATCGAGATAGACAACCACGGCGAGAAGCTGGTTGTGGAAGTGGCGCAGCAGACAGGCGACAACATGGTTCGCTGCATTGCCATGAAGTCCACAGACGGACTTGTCCGCGGAACGAAAGCAGTCGACACGGGCGGCCCGATCGCCGTTCCGGTCGGAGAGGAGTGCTTAGGCCGCGTGTTCAACCTGCTCGGTGAGACCGTAGACAATAAGCCGGCACCGGAAACAGTAGAAAAATGGCCGATCCACCGCGATCCGCCGTCCTATGAGGAACAGGTTCCGGCAACGGAAATCCTCGAAACCGGAATCAAGGTCGTTGACCTGATCTGCCCGTATGCCAAGGGCGGAAAAATCGGTCTGTTCGGCGGTGCCGGCGTTGGAAAAACAGTCCTTATCATGGAGCTGATCCACAACGTGGCAACGGCGCACGGCGGACTTTCCGTTTTCACCGGTGTCGGAGAGCGTACCCGTGAAGGAAATGACCTTTACAACGAGATGAAAGAGAGCGGTGTTATCGATAAAACAGCACTGGTCTATGGACAGATGAACGAGCCGCCGGGAGCGCGTATGCGTGTCGGACTTTCCGGCCTTACCATGGCAGAATACTTCCGTGATGTGAAAAATCAGGATGTGTTGCTGTTCATCGATAATATTTTCCGATTTACGCAGGCAGGTTCCGAGGTTTCTGCTCTGCTTGGCCGTATGCCGTCCGCAGTAGGATACCAGCCGACGCTGGCAACCGAGATGGGCGCACTGCAGGAGCGTATTACTTCCACAAGAAAGGGTTCCATCACATCGGTACAGGCTGTTTACGTGCCGGCCGATGACCTGACCGACCCGGCTCCGGCAACAACGTTTACCCATCTGGATGCCACGACGGTACTTTCCCGTGAAATCTCCAGCCAGGGTATTTACCCGGCTGTTGATCCGCTCGATTCTACCAGCCGTATCCTGACACCGGAAATCGTAGGCCATGAGCACTATGAGGTAGCACGTGCCGTACAGCAGGTGCTGCAGAGATACAAAGAGCTGCAGGATATCATCGCCATCATGGGTATGGATGAACTGTCCGAGGAGGATAAGCTGACGGTCAGCCGTGCCCGTAAGGTACAGCGTTTCCTGTCCCAGAGCTTCTCGGTAGCGGAGCAGTTTACCGGTATGGAAGGAAAATACGTGCCGTTAAAAGAAACCCTGCGCGGATTCCGCATGATCCTCGATGGCGAGTGCGACGATCTTCCGGAGAGCTGCTTCCTGTTTGCAGGTACCATCGACGAGGTATTTGAAAAAGCAAAAGCACTGAATCAGTAAAGGAGGAATGACGTATGAGTACATTTCCTTTACGTGTCGGCACGCCGGACGGACTTCTCTATGAGGGTGACGTAGCGCGAGTTGTCTGCAGAACTATCAGCGGCGACCTGGCAATTCTGCCGGGCCACTGCAATTACTGCACTGCGCTCGGCATGGGCGAGGCGCATATTGTGCTGGAGGACGGAACGAGAAGAAATGCCGCCTGCATCGGCGGAATGCTTTCCATGATGAACGGGGTCTGCCGTGTCCTGGCAACAACCTGGGAGTGGGAAGAGGATATTGATGCAGAGCGCGCCGAGGCTGCCAAACACAGGGCCGAGCAGGCGCTGGCAAACGGCGGTCTGACAGACAAAGAATACCGTATTGCCGAAGCCAAGCTGCAGCGTGCGCTGGTGCGGTTGAGTGTAAAAGAATAAAAAAACAAAAAAAGCCTTCGATGAATCTGGAAAAATCCGATCGTCGAAGACTTTTTTTATTTTAAGGGGGCTTTTTAAAGAGCAAAAATTCCGCAGATTAAAAATCCCGCTACGGAGAGAGCAGCACTGATCAGGACGTAAGGGAACTGCGATACGGCATGTGACATATTGTCAATCTCGCAGGTCGCGGAGGAAAGAACCGTTGCGTCGGAATAGAAGCATGCATGGCTTCCGAAAACACCGCCGGATACGACAGCACCAAGGGCCAGGAGTACATTTGCATCAAGGGCGATGGCAAGCGGAACAACGATGGAAACGGCTATGGCCTCAATTCCCCAGAAAGAGCTGGTGACAAAGGTCAGAACTGCAATGACAACAAAAATAATAGCTGCCAGTGTTTTGGCATTCATGTACGGAACACACAGGTTGATGACGTATTCCGAGAGTCCCATTTCGCCGCAGGCAGTCTTGATCATAAAGGATGCAAGAAGAATGGCGAGAACCGGAAGAATATCTGCAAAGCCGGCAAAGAACAGTTCCACGTACCGCGTAAAGGTCATTTTTTTCCGCGGAAGATAAAGAATCATACAGGAAGCAAGAGCAAGAATAATCGCCTGCATCATATCCTGTGTGGCTACTGTCACACCGATCAGAATTCCGATGGGGATCAGAAAATCCAGTATATTTCCGGCATTGGTATTTTCGGGCGGGTAATCAACGCTCATTCCGGCCATGGCAATGTCAACGGAAGGGGCATTGTGCATTTTGGGATGCTCCGGTGTCTGCTCTTTCTTTTCCAGATCGGTATAGGCATCTTTCATTTTTCCGAGCTTTGGCATCAGTTTGCAGGCAAACAGAATGACAACCAGAAGTGCAGCCATGGGATAAAACATATAAGGAAGCACTTTTAAGTAAACACTCATACCGGTGGAAAAGCCCATATTGAGAATGCCCGGTTCCTGAATAAAAACACCGGAATAAAAAACTACCCAGGTGGAAAAGGGAATCAGTGCGCAGACAGGTGCACCGGTTGAGTCAATGATATAGGCAAGGGCCTGGCGTGGGACTTTTCGTTTATCACAGACATCCTTCATACAGGTTCCAACGGTCATGATGTTGAGATAATCATCGACAAAAATAATGATTCCGAGAAATACCGACATCATCATGGTGATCCGTTCATTTTTACAGAAGCGGCTTAACAGGTTGGAAAAACCAAGTGTTCCTTTTGCCTCGCGGAGCAGGAAGATGAAGCCTCCGAACAGTCCGCAGAGAAGAAGAATATACTGGTTATCTGCGTTGCTGATCTCCGAAAGCAGCAGATCACACCAGGGCCCGATAAAAGCCGCTTTGTACATGATGAGATAGGCAATCAGGGTTCCGAAAATCAGAGCTTCGAAAGATTTTTTTGTTTTTAATGCAAAAATCAGCATCGCTGCAGGCGGCAGCAGACATAAAACTCCATATTGCATAGCGGTTCTCCTTTGTAGTTAGAATATGTGATGCAGCGTACCGCTGTAGGAAGCGACGGGGCTTTACTGTTTCGTCATGATACGGTAGGTTTCCGGCCGCCGGTCACGGAAAAGGCCCCAGGAAAAACGTTCTTCGCGCAGGCCATCCAGATCGAAGGAAGCATACAGGATTTCCTCGGTATCTCTTCCGGCAGATGCCACGAGTTCACCGGTTGCATCGGCAATAAAGGAAGAACCGTAGAAAGTAAGAGAAGAGGACTGGCCGCCATTTTCTTCACAGGGCGTTACGGTTTCGGTACCAATCCGGTTTGCAGCAGCAACCGGAATAAGATTTGCGGCAGCATGTCCCTGCATGACGCGTCGCCAGTGCCCGCTGCTGTCTACATTCAGGATCGGCTCACTTCCGATAGCGGTAGGATAGAGCAGGATTTCAGCACCCTGAACGGCCATGCATCGTGCTGTTTCCGGAAACCACTGATCCCAGCAGATGCCGACGCCGATGGCTCCAAAACGTGTTTCAAAGACCTTGAATCCCGTATCCCCGGGAGTGAAATAGAATTTTTCCTGATAAAAATGGTCGTCCGGGATATGAGTCTTGCGGTAAACGCCAAGAATGGATCCGTCTGCATCGATCATGGCAACCGAGTTGAACAGGCGCTGAACATCCCTTTCATAAAAGCTGACCGGAATCACGACTCCAAGTTCTACGGCAACGGCCTGAAAACGCCGGACGGCGGGATTTTCTGTCAAGGGCATGGCATAATCATAATAATCGTATCGCTTTTCCTGACAAAAATACGGTCTTTCAAACAATTCAGGAAGAAGGATGAGATTGGCTCCGTTGGAAGCGGCTTCACGGACCATGGTCTCTGCTTTGTCTATATTTTCCTGTACCTGACTGCAGCACGAAAACTGCAGTGCGGCAATTTTTATATTTCGCATAATCTGTTTCCTCTTTTCTTTGCCGGAATCTGCTGGGTAATACAGTGAATGTTGCCTCCGCCGGTCAGAATGACGCGTGCATCGATCGGAAGGATTCGTCGATCCGGGAAGCATTTTCCGAGAATTTCTGCAGCCACGGTGTCGTTTTCATCGCCGAACCGGGGAAGAAGGACACAGTGATTGGCAAGGTAAAAATTGATATAACTGGCGGCAAGACGTTCGCCGGCTTCCCGCTGGTCTTCGCCAGCTTCAAAATTATAGCCGAGAAGATCTTCTTCTGTAATACAGATGGGATGCTTTGGAATGGGCAGCTTGTGAATCACAAAGCTTCGTCCCTTCGCGTCAACGGTATGGGAGAGAAGATCAAAAGCGGCCCTGCTTCTGGCATACTGAGGATCGTTTTCGTCATCTGTCCAGGCAAGAAGCACTTCTCCTGGCTTTACAAAGCAGCACATATTATCAATATGGCCGTTGGTTTCATCGTTGTAAATACCAAAAGGCAGCCAGATGATTTTTTCAACCGAAAGATACTGACGCAGCTTTTCTTCAATTTCCGCTCTTGTAAGAGAAGGATTGCGCCCCGGACTCAGCAGACATTCTTCGGTCGTAAGCAGGGTTCCTTCCCCGTCAACATGGATGGAGCCGCCTTCCAGAACAAAGGGGCGGGCATTATAGAAGGAATCTCCGAGAAAATTGCAGATTCGTTCCGGAACCTCACGGTCATGTTCAAAGTGGGAGTACAGACCGTCATACTGGCCGCCCCAGGCGTTGAATTCCCATTGAATGCCTCTTCGCCCGCCCTGATCGTTGACCACAAACGTAGCGCCGGTATCTCTTGCCCAGGCATCCTCTGTCGGGGCTTCGATCAGATGAATCCGGTCGGAGGAAAGCAGTTCCTGTGCCGATGCTTTATCCTGTGGCCGGACGAAAAGATAAACCTGCTCATAAGCGGCAATTGCTTCTGCAATTTCTGCAAATGCCGCTCTTGCCGCTTTTGCTCCGTAATTCCAGGAGCCGGGGCGCCACGGCCAGATCATCAGCGTGCCTTCGTGGGGCTCAAATTCGCCCGGCATGTAAAAGCCATCGGCTTTTGGGGTTCTAAGACAATCGGTTTTTGAAATCTTCATATCCAAACTCCTTTATCATTCGGCAGTTTCCAGCTTTGTCCATCACCGCGATGGAAGGGAGTGGGATTCCGTTAAAGGTATTGGTTTTTACCATCGAATAAATCGCCATATCTTCAAAATACAGTCTGTCACCGATCCGGATTTGGGAATCGAAGGAATATTCGCCGATTACGTCGCCCGCCAGGCAGGTATTGCAGGAAAGGCGGTAGGTATAAGGCTTTTCCCCAGGCAGTCCGCTGCCTTTGAGCGGAGGGCGGTACGGCATCTCAAGCACATCCGGCATATGGCAGGCGGCGGAAGTGTCAAGAATTAAAATTTTTCCGTTATTTTCAACAATATCGAGAACTTCCGTGACATTGTAGCCTGCGTTTAAGGCAACTGCTTCCCCGGGCTCCAGGTAAATCTGAAGACCATACGTTTCTTTCATATGGTTGATACAGGAAATCAGGCGTTCGATATCGTAATCCTCACGGGTGATATGATGTCCGCCTCCCATGTTAAGCCAGTTCATTTTAAAAAGCCACTTGCCGAATTTTTCTTCCACGGCGCGCAGCGTGGTTTCCAGATCATCCGAATTCTGTTCACAGAGGGTATGAAAATGAAGACCGTCCACAAGATCAGCCAGTTCGTCTGTAAAATCGCAGGCGCGGATGCCCATGCGGGAGCCGGGCGCACAGGGATCATAAATCGCATGGCCTTCCTGCGTGGAGCATTCCGGGTTGATGCGAAGTCCGGCTTTTGCGGTTCCGGAAGCCTTAAGTACAGGGAGGTACGTTCGGAGCTGCTTTTCTGAATTGAAAATAATGTGATCGCAGATCTGTGCGAGCTCTTTCATATCCTGCGGGCGGTAGGCCGGAGAATACACATGATTCTCCAGCCCCATTTCTTCCTTGCCAAGCCGCGCCTCATAGAGTCCGCTGGCAGTCGTTCCGCTGATGTATCTTCCAATCAGCGGATATTCCGAAAAGCAGGAAAAGCATTTCTGAGCCAGCAGAATTTTTGCACCGGTGCGTTCTTCTACCTGATGCAGGAGCTTTAAGTTTTCTTCCAGTTTGCCTTCATCAATGACAAAACAGGGAGTTGGCAGTTCGTTTATCTTATACATAGGCTTAATCTACTAAAACAGGATTTTCTACGACCTTCCACGGAAGACCCCACTTGTTGAGTGCTTCCATATACGGATCCGGATCGAATTCATCTGTGGTGTAGACACCCGGCTTGTTCCAGAGGCCATTCACGACCATCATGGTTCCGATCATGGCCGGAACGCCGGTGGTGTAGGAAATCGCCTGAGACTCTACTTCCCGGTAGCATTCCTGGTGGTCACAGACATTGTAAATGTAAATGCTTCTTTCTTTTCCATCCTTGATACCGGTAAAAATACAGCCGATGTTGGTTTTACCCACGGTGCGCGGACCAAGAGTGGAAGGATCCGGAAGAAGCTCTTTTAAAAACTGGATCGGTACGATCTGCTGTCCATTGAAGGTAATCGGAGTGGTCGAGAGAAGTCCTACATTTTCCAGACATTTCATATGGGTCAGATAGCTCTGGCCGAAGGTCATGAAAAAGCGGATTCTTTTTACGCCCGGGATGTTTTTGGCAAGAGCCTCAATTTCTTCATGGTGAAGAAGGTACATATCCTTCTCGCCTACCTCATCGAAGTTATATTCCCGTTTGATCGACATTGGCGGAATTTCCACCCAGTGGCCGTTTTCCCAGTAAGAACCGGGAGCGGATACCTCGCGGAGGTTGATTTCCGGATTGAAGTTGGTTGCAAACGGATATCCATGATCGCCGCCGTTGCAGTCCAGAATATCAATCGTGTGAATTTCATCGAAATAGTGTTTCTGTGCATAGGCTGCAAAAACGCTGGTGACACCAGGGTCAAAGCCGGTTCCGAGAAGACCGGTGATGCCGGCTTCCTTGAAACGGTCCATATAGGCCCACTGCCAGGAGTAATCAAAGTAAGCAGAAAAGCCAAGCTCTTCGCATCTCTTTTCGTAGATCGCACGCCATGCCGGATCATCCGTGTTTTCTGCTTCGTAATTTGCAGTATCAATGTAAGGAACCTTACATGCAAGGCAGGCATCCATAATGGTAAGATCCTGATAAGGAAGAGCCAGATTTAATACGGCATCCGGCTGATACTGTTTGATTAAGGCGATTAATTCTTCTGTACAGTCGGCATCCACCTTTGCTGTTGTGATAATGGTTTTTGTGGTCGGAGCCAGCTTTTCTTTTAAAGCATCGCACTTGGAAAGGGTGCGGCTTGCAATCATAATTTCAGAAAATACTTCGCTGTTCTGGCAGCATTTGTGAATGGCTACGGATGCAACACCGCCGCATCCGATGATCATAACTTTTGACATTGTTTGGTTCTCCTTTTTCAGAAAATGGTGTTGGGTTCATCTTTGGCTATAAGCACGAAAAAAAGACAGATGACGTGCATCATCTGTCTAAAAATCGAAATTTATACATGATCGTATTGTGCAAACTTCAGGGGATGGACAAAAATCCAGGCTTCTCCCTGTTTTCCTATGCAGAAATATATAGTCACGTACTCTTATTGACCGTTTCATAAGATGATGTGCTCGTCGTAGAGCATCGATTATAAAGTAATCAACTCATAAAATTTGCGCTTTTAACGCAATCAATAATGTGGCTCTTAACCACGCTCGGCAACTACCCCTGCCTGTCCGTCGGTTTTTTACCAGGGGCATATATTTTGCATAAGAACAGAATTGTTCGCTTGCAGTTCCAAATTATAAAGTGAAATGACATGGATGTCAAGAAAAATTTGTGAAACTATTCAGAGCTATGCGAAATGGAAGATTAAAAATCACAGGGTGATCCAGTAACGCTCCAGTGTTTTGTTTTCATCGGCACGATAAGCGGTGCCGTCGAACCGGCCGCCATTTTTCAGGATCGTTCTGCGGCTTCCCTCGTTGGTATCCAGGCAGCAGACCAGAATTTCGGAAAGGCCGAGGCTTTTGCAGTACGGCTGCACATTTTTCAGCATCCAGGAGGCATAGCCTTTTCTGCGTTCCGACGGGCGGACAGAGTAGCCGATATGGCCGCCAAAGGTGCGCAGAAAATCGTTCAGGTAGTGGCGCATCTGAATCATGCCGACAAGGCGGTTGTCTGATTTGCGGATGCACAGAAACTGTGTTGCGAGAACCATGCCCTCCGGCAGAGTCTCCTCTCTGGTATACTGCATGGTATCTTCAAGATACGCCTTCATATCATCAAACCGGCGAAGCGGTCCGCAGCCGTCCATGGAATCGCTGTTTTCCAGAAAATCGTTCCGGTAGGCGGCGAGCTCGGCGAAGTATTCCTCCGACGGTTCAACTAACATCAGTTCATCGTTCATCCTTAGCATTTCTCCGGTTCCGGATACTCGACGCCGAAGGTCTCAACGGTAACGGTAGCCATTCTCTGCGGCTGCAGCGGTTTGTCGCTGTAGTCGGTGTTGACAGATGCGATTTTATCTACGACTTCCAGGCCTTCTGTTACTTTTCCGAAAGCAGCGTATGCGCCGTCCAGATGCGGAGCGGCTTTGTGCATGATGAAGAACTGGCTTCCTGCGCTGTCCGGGAACATGGTACGTGCCATGGAGAGAACGCCTGGGGTGTGTGCGAGGTTGTTCTCAAATCCGTTCTGGGAGAACTCACCCTTGATGCAGTAATCCGGGCCGCCGGCGCCTGTGCCTGCCGGATCTCCGCCCTGGATCATGAATCCCGGGATGACACGGTGGAAGATCAGGCCGTCATAGAAGCCTTTTTTTACCAGACTGATGAAGTTGTTTACGGTGTTCGGCGCGATTTCCGGGTAAAGCTCTGCTTTCATCACATCGCCGTTTTCCATAGTAATTGTAACGATTGGGTTAGACATCATTGTTTTCCTCCTGATTTTTAAACGATTTTTTGATAAGACGTAAGCAGCCATTTTTCGAAGAAAAATGGGCGGATTACGAATGTTTTTGATGATTGCCGGAGTGCAAAGCACGTAGCAATCTGGTATCAAAGGGGTCCCCCCTTTTTCAGACATGCTCCAGGAATGTCTCATGGATCGCACGCATTGCCTGATCTGCGTATGCTTCGTCGATCAGGGCAGTGATGCGGATTTCTGAGGTGGTAATCATCTCGGTATTGATTCCTGCATTGGCGAGCGCGCCGAACATTTTGGCAGCCACGCCCGAATGGGAGCGGACACCGGCTCCGATGACGGAAATCTTTGCCACGTTCTCATCATAATCCAGCTTTTTGATGCCGAGCGAATCCTTATTGTCGTTCAGCACATCGATCGTGCGCAGCATATCCGGCTTTGCAACGGTAAAGGAAACGGACTTTGTGCCGTCCTTTCCGAGTGACTGGATCATGACATCGATGTTCAGATTGTTCCGATCCAGTAAATTTAAGAGGCGGAACGTGCTCTCCGGATCGTTGCCAAGGCCTGCAACACGGATTTTTGCCACATTTTTGTCGGCAGCCACGCCGCTGATTAACATTTTTTCCATTTTGGTTTTCTCCCTTACCATCGTTCCGGAATTCCGGTTCAGACTGGAGCAGACCAGAAGTTCCACGCCGTATTTTTTTGCGATTTCCACGCATCTGCTGTGAAGGACTTTTGCGCCGAGCGAAGCCATCTCCAGCATTTCATCGTAAGTTACCTCTTCCATCTTGCGCGCATTCGGTACAATCCGCGGATCTGCGGTGTAGACGCCGTCTACATCCGTGTAGATTTCACAGACATCCGCGTGCAGCTCTGCAGCGAGGGCAACCGCAGTCGTATCGGAGCCGCCGCGTCCGAGCGTTGTGATATCATCGTATTTGTTGATCCCCTGGAAGCCGGTGACAATGACAATTTTGTTGTCATCCAGCTCTTTACGGATGCGCTCGGTGTCGATCCGTTTGAAGCGCGCGTTCTGATAATCGGAGGTCGTGTGCATCGGTACCTGCCAGGCATTTAAAGAAACAGCACTGACGCCCATCTGAATCATGGTTATGGCCATCAGGGAAACGGAAACCTGTTCACCGGTGGCAAGAAGCATATCCATCTCGCGGCGTGACGGTTTTTCCGTAATCTGTTTTGCGGTTGCAATCAGTCCGTCCGTCGTTTTTCCCATCGCGGAGAGAACGACAACGACCTGGCTTCCGGCCTGCTGTTTTTCGATGCAGCGCTGTGCTACATTGCGGATGTGTGCAAGATCTGCGACGGAGCTTCCGCCAAATTTCATTACAGTCAGCATAACAGTTTTGATCTCTTTCCTTTTTGATTTACGCGGACAAAAGCGCAGAGCGTGTTTTACCGCGTTTTCCGGGCCGAAAAAACAGGAGTGGGACGTTTTCGGGCCGCGAAACTCTGATACATAGTATAGCGAAAACAGATAGAAAAAGCAAGGAAAAGCACAAGGAAAAGCGGTTTCGTTCTGCGGTTGTATTACCTTTTTGTTTGTGTTAAAATGATAGGCAGAAAAAGAGGAGAAGAAAGCATATGATTATAGAAACAAATTCTGCGTCGGAGACGCTTGCCCTTGGCGAAAAGCTGGGAAAAGCGGCGAAGCCTGGCCAGATTTATACATTAAACGGAGACCTTGGTGTTGGAAAAACCGTTCTGACGCAGGGCTTTGCAAAAGGACTTGGCATCACAGAGGCAGTCAACAGTCCTACATTTACCATTATTCAGGAATATACCGAAGGGCGCCTGCCATTTTATCATTTCGATGTTTACCGGATCGGTGATATAGAAGAAATGGAAGAAATCGGATACGATGATTACTTTTTCGGTGAGGGTGTCTGCCTGATCGAATGGGCAGAACTGATTGAAGAGCTGATCCCGGAGGGTGCGATTTCGATTACGATAGAAAAAGACCTCGAGAAAGGGTTTGATTACCGGAAAATTACGGTGGAATAAAAGAAAAAAATCCTGAATGTGGTGGAAAAACAAAAGGAAATCGTAAAGATTCCTGTTTCCGGCAGACTGCCAAAATGAGTTGCACAGGAAGGAAATATCGGAAAGGAAACAAAAAATTATGAAAATACTTGCACTGGACAGCTCCGGCCTGGTGGCTTCGGTGGCTGTTGTTGAAAATGACACACTGCTTGCGGAATACACCGTAAATTATAAAAAAACACATTCCCAGACTCTGCTTCCGATGCTGGATGAAATCTCGAACATGACAGAGCTGGATCTTTCGACGATCGATGCGATTGCAGTTGCCGGAGGTCCGGGCTCGTTTACCGGTCTTCGCATCGGTTCTGCAACAGCCAAGGGACTTGGTCTGGCACTTGAAAAACCACTGATTTCCATTCCAACGACGGCGGCAATCGCGTACAATATCTGGGATACTAACAAATTTGTCTGCCCGATCATGGATGCGAGAAGAAACCAGGTCTATACCGGAGTTTACTGCTACACGGATCATCGTCTCGATACGGTCTGGGAACAGGATACGATGAGCATTGAGGCACTGGCGGAGGGCCTGAACTGCCTCGACCACGAAGTGATTTTCCTCGGGGACGGCGTTGCGGTTTACCGGGAAAAATTGCAGGAGCTTCTTACGATTCCGTTTTCGTTTGCACCGGCGCACGTGAACCGCCAGAGAGCGGCCGCAGTCGCAGCACTGGCTGAGGTTTATTATAAAGAAGGAAAGATTCAGACGGCCGAGGAGCATGAGCCGGAATACCTGAGAAAATCGCAGGCGGAGCGGGAAAGAGCCGAACGGGAATCTGTGAAGCATGCCGATGTGCTGAAAAAACAGAAAAACGGAGAGAAGAGCGAATGATCACAATCCGGGAAATGCAGATCAACGATCTGGAGCAGGTGATGCCGATTGAGGAGGCCAACTTTTCGATTCCATGGACAGAAACCGGATTTTTTACATTTCTGATCCGTGACGACGCACTGTTTCTTGTAGCAGAGGAGGACGGTGAAATTTTAGGATATCTCGGAATCCTGATTTCCTTTGATGAAAGTGAGATCACAAATGTCTGCGTGGCAGAAAAAGCGAGAAGACGCGGCATCGGCCGTGCACTGATGGAAGAGCTGTTCCGTCGGATGCAGGAGAGAAAGGTGCGCGTGATTCATCTGGATGTGCGCATCGGCAATACGCCGGCACGGAATCTGTATGAGAGTCTTGGCTTTGTGCAGGACGGCCTCAGGAAGGGGTATTACGATCTCCCCAAGGAGGATGCGGTGCTGATGAGCCGGACGGATGAATCGGTTCCGAAGAGGTAGAGAGAAATTGTTATTGTATACGCATTTAACGCACAGGACTTTCCTTTCATTCCCAGTAGGAATGGCGGGAAAGATGTGTTACAATCGACAGGACACAGGAGAATCTGATTTCTGTTTTGTGTCAGGAACGAAGAAAGAAACGTTTTTTGATACACGGGAGGAAGAAAAATGCGGAAATACAACAAAAACACAAATGAGCTGGAAGCGGCGGTGTGTAACTGCTGCGGAAAAAGCATGAAAATACAGAATGGAATGCTGCTGGAGGGGATCTGCTCGGTCGACACGACGTGGGGGTACTTTTCCGGGAAGGACCTGGAAAAGCATGAGTTTGATCTGTGCGAGGAGTGTTACGATCGGATTACGGCATCGTTTGCGGTTCCGCCGAAGATTTCGGAGGATATGGAAGGTTAGAACGTGCCTGAAAAGGCTTAGTCGTTTCGACTCGTTTTCGGCAGAAAGGGGAAATAGCTAATGAGGAGAGAATTTACGATTCAGTCGAAGGTGGATGGGCTGGTTCTTGACGGACTTGTAGTGGAGCCGGAGGAGGGCGTACAGCGGACGGCACTTCTGCAGCTCAGCCATGGAATGAGTGAGTATAAGGAGCGGTATCTGCCGTTTATGGAATATATGGCGGAACACGGTGTAGTGTGTGTGATTCATGATCACCGCGGGCACGGAAAGAGTGTGAAGTCGGATCAGGACCTCGGATTTATGTACGGCGCAGGCGGCGCAGGACTTGTGGAGGATCTGTTTCTTGTCACGAAGTGGGCAAAGAAGGAGTACCCGGATCTTCCGTTTGTTCTGATGGGACACAGTATGGGATCCCTGGTTGTGCGCGCATACGCGAAGGAACATGACCAGGAGCTGGATGCGCTGATTGTGTGCGGTTCACCGAGCAAGAATTATCTGCGGCCGCTGGGTGCGGCTGTGGGACACGCGGAAGCGGCGGTGCTCGGGGATGAGCATCGGAGCAATCTTCTGGAGGCGATGTCGTTTGGATCATTTGCGGCGCGGTTTGCGGATGAGAAGAGCCGGTTCGCCTGGTGCTGTTCGGACCCGGAGGTGGTGCGGGAGTATGAAGAAAACCCACTCTGTGGCTTTACGTTTTCGGATGATGCTTTCTTTGCGCTGAATGATCTGCTGAAGGAGACGTATGGATTCCATGGATGGCATTGCACAAACCGGAAACTGCCGGTGCTGTTTTTGTCCGGCGGGGATGATCCGTGTTATGTGAATGTGCGGCGCTTTAAAAAATCCATTGACCATATGCGGCTGATCGGGTACCGCAATGTCAGAGGAAAGCTGTATCCGGGAATGCGGCATGAAATACTGAACGAGAAAGAGAAGTACCGCGTATATGGCGATGTCTGGAAGTGGTTGAAGAAAGAAAAAGTGGTGGAGAATGTGGAGGGGGGAAGCACACCCCCGCAGACCCAGGATGGCGCTCTGGCAGGGAGCGGCGGTGTTTGATCATTTTTTGAAAAAACGCTCATCAGCAAAAAACTGATGAGCGTTTTTCAATGAAAGTAAATTTTTGACGATCACATGATCCATCCAAATACGGTGGAAAGGACGATCATAATCATAGAAAAGACAAACGAGTTCACCGACATCAGCGTCGCCCGCTGCCTGGACGGGATCATGTCATTGAGCAGAATATCGGTCCGGACTTCAAGAAAATCATCGGAAAAGGATCCGATAAATCCGCCGAAGACCATAAGGGCCGGCAGTCCGGTAAAGCTCATAAGAAAGGCGAAAAGTACACAAATGGCACTAAACAGCAGAATCGCGCGGTAGCGGTATTTGTGAAAGTATGCCGTCATCCGCGATCCAAGTGCCGCGCCGAGTCCCATCACGAAGAGGGCAGGTCCAAGCAGCGCGCTGTTCATGCCGGTGAGTGGCAGCTTCGCCTGTAAAAAGAAGAGAACCAGCGTAGAAACGGCACCGATGAGTGCGTTCACCAGCATAATATTTCTTGCTTTTTTCTCACGGACAAGAAACTGCCAGCTTTCCTGCACAACCGAAACGATTTCCTGTCCAACAGGATCATGAACTGGTGTTGCGTCCGTTTTTACTTCCGCAAGGTGGAATGAAACGCCAAGCGCAATCAGCCCGAAGAAGAGATCAATCGCATACGCGCGCCGGTATCCCAGCCACAGGGCAAGGCCTGCGCAGAGCGTTGCGGTGGAATTGGTGATACGGTACAGCATCATTTCGGTAGAAGAAAAACGGGCATAAAACCATTCGTCCCCGTTCTGCTTCAGACTGTCATACGCAAGTGCCTCCCGTGTGCCGGATGCAAGGTTATAGCTGAGCGCACTGCATCCAAGCGCAAGCGCCGTTGTAGCAAAGCCGGTGGAAAAAATCATCAGCGTACCGGAAATCAGGGAGGCCATCTGACTTGCAATCAGCGTTTTCCGTCGCCCGAAAACATCGGCGACAACGCCGGAGGGGAGTTCAAAGCAGAGGCTCACGATATGGAAAATACTTTCGAGCATCCCGATCTGCAGCAGCGAAAATCCACGGAGTGCGAGCAGTGCAACCCACGAAGCCGCCGCAATCTGAAAATAGCCGACCGTGGTCATAAGATATAAAGTTCGTATTTGTTTTCTGGTATTTTTCTCAGACATAAAAAAATCTCCTTGTCAAAATATAGTAAAATTCTGATGGGGAGATACGTGCATTTTCTGTGTGATTTTAAGAATACAAGATGTGAAGTTTACTTAAAAAAGAGCGCACTATCCCCATAAACAGCTGAAACATCGCCATTTGTGAGGTGAAGAAACTGGTTTTTCCAGATCATAGTGCTACTCCTTTTGTAATCATAATTTTTTATCAGAATACCACCGGAAACGGAAAAAGTCAAAGAAAAATTTTGACGAAAATAAAAAAAACTATTGACTTTCAAGTATACTTTAATGCTACAATTTTCTCAACAATACTGAGGAAACGAAGGTTTTCCGCGGAAAAGAAAGGGGATTTTATCATGAGTGTAGATGTAACAAAAATGCCGAAATTAGGATTTGGCATGATGCGCCTTCCGGAGAAGGACGGAGAACTGGATTTGGAGCAGATCTGTAAAATGGTCGATGCGTACCTTGCCTCCGGAATGAACTATTTTGACACCGCCTATATGTACTGCGGCGGAAAATCGGAGAGCATCGTGAAAAAAGCGCTGGTAGAGCGTCATCCGAGAGAAAGCTTTACTCTGACAACCAAACTTCCGCAGTGGATGATGGACGAGGGCATCGAAGGCCGTGACCGCATTTTCAACGATCAGCTCGCGCGCACCGGAGCAGGCTACTTTGATTATTACCTGCTGCATAGCGTAGAAGACGGCGCAAACTATGAAGGCTATGTGAAATACGACTGTTTCAACTGGGCCAAGAAGAAAAAAGAAGAGGGATTGATCAAACACTTTGGTTTCTCCTTCCACGGAACGCCGGAGCTGCTTGACAAGATTCTCTCCGAGCATCCGGAGGTCGAAATTGTCCAGATCCAGATGAACTATGCTGACTGGGACAATCCGCTGATCCAGTCCGGACGTCTGTATGAGGTGCTTCGGAAATACGATATGCCGTTCCTTGTTATGGAGCCGGTAAAGGGCGGTTCCCTTGCATCAGCAGGCAAAGAGATTGAAGCAGAGATGAAACGCGTTCATCCGGATGCATCGATTGCGTCCTGGGCACTCCGCTTTGCGGCTTCTCTCCCGGGTGTTGCAACCGTGCTCTCCGGTATGTCAAACGAGGAACAGATGGAGGATAATATCAAAACCTTCCGAAATTTTGTACCGTTAAACGAGGAAGAAAAAGCAGTGATCGCCAAAGCACAGGAAGCGCTGAAAAAGAGTCCGGCAGTTCCATGTACCGCCTGTCGTTACTGTTGCGACGGATGTCCGATGGGAATCGCGATTCCAGATGTATTCAAGGCATTGAATACCATCCGCCTGTATGGAGAAGAAGACCGCGCGAAAAATTATTATAAAAAGCTGCTGGAAACATCGGGAAAAGCAGAAGACTGCGTGCAGTGCGGTCAGTGTGAGAGTGTATGCCCGCAGCATCTGCCGATCATTGACCTGTTAAAAGAAGCGTCCGAAAAGCTTGACGTGCCGGTGACGGAATAAGAGGATTGCGAATATCCGCTTTTGCATATGCTTTAGAAAAAGGCTCCCCGGAATACTCTGAAAAAAGAGTATTCCGGGGAGCCTTTTTTTCTATGGGAAATCTTGTTGGAATTTCCTGCGGAGAAAAAGATCCTTTGGGCAGGATTGCACTGCGCGGAAAAAATGTGCCACTTGCGAGAGATGTGACGGAGCGGTTTACGACCGGAAAAATGGAATGTAAAAAAGAAAAAACTCATGTTTTACATAAACTTAACATCTCTGAGATTTTGCATTTTACACGCCGTTGTTATGATGATACCTGTAAAAACGAAATGTAAAAAACATCGGGATTGCGATTTTACAAAATAGAAATCACAAAAATCCCGTGTGAAAAGAGGAGAAAAGAATATTATGAAGAGAAAAGTAATTGCAATCACCTTAACCGCAATGATGGCTGCAGGAATGCTTGCAGGATGTGGAAGCAGCGACAGCAGCAGTTCTTCCACAGCAGACACTACAAAAGAGGCTTCTGCAACAGAGGCAGATGGCAGCACAGACGGTGACAGCACCGCAGCAGGCGGAGATTTCTCCGGACAGATCAGCGTGATCTCCCGTGAGGATGGTTCCGGTACCAGAGGTGCATTCATCGAGCTGTTCGGTGTAGAAGAGAAAAACGATGCAGGTGAGAAAGTAGACAATACCACCGTTGATGCACAGATCACCAACAATACTTCCGTTATGATGAGCACAGTGGCAGGTAACCAGTACGCAATCGGTTATATCTCCCTTGGATCCTTAAATGATGAAGTCAAAGCACTGAAAATCGACGGAGCAGAGGCAAGCGCAGAGAACGTAGAAAACGGTTCCTATAAAGTAAGCCGTCCGTTCAACATTGTAACAAAAGACGGTCTTTCCGCAGATGCGCAGGATTTCATGGACTACATCTTAAGCACCGACGGACAGCAGGTTGTTTCAGATGACGGATATATTGCAATCAAAGATACCAAAGCCTACGAAGGAAACTGCAGCGGTGAAAAGGTTGTGGTAGCAGGATCTTCCTCTGTAACACCACTGATGGAAAAATTAAAAGAGGCTTATACAAAAGTAAATTCAAACGCTAACATCGAAGTACAGCAGAGCGATTCCACAACAGGTATCACTTCCGCAAGCGACGGTCTCTGCGACATCGGTATGGCATCCCGTGACTTAAAGGATGAGGAGAAATCCTCAGGGCTTACCGCAACCGTAATCGCAACCGACGGTATTGCTGTCATCGTAAACAAAGAGAACCCGACCGACGGGCTGACCAGCGATCAGGTAAAGAGCATCTATGTTGGCGACACAACCGACTGGGCAGATGTAAAATAAAGAATATATAAAGCAATGGAAAAAGAAGTAAGGGCGAACAATGGAAAATCGCTCTTACTTCCGTATCCAAAAATGTTCAGAAAAAGAAGCTGTCTTTCGGAACGTGCTTGAAAAAGCAGTTCGTAAGAAAAAACGAAAGTCTTTTTCAAACACGCTCCGCGAAACAATGAAATGAAAGGATTTATCTTATGAAACTAAGAGAAACGATCATGAAACTTGTATTCCTGATTGCGGCATGCTGCTCCGTACTGGCTGTTGCACTGATCTGCATTTTCCTGTTCATGAATGGCGTTCCTGCCATTTTTAAAATCGGACCGCTGAAATTTTTGACCGGTACCGTGTGGAAACCGGGAAACAATATTTTCGGCATCCTGCCGATGATTGTCGGCAGTATCTGCGTGACCGGTCTTGCAATCCTGATGGGTGTGCCGGTTGCCATTCTTACTTCGGTGTTTCTTTCTCGTTACTGTCCGAAAAAATTTTACGGCATCTGTAAATCAGGCATTAACCTGATGGCCGGTATTCCATCTATCGTATATGGATTTTTCGGACTGGTTGTAATCGTCCCATTGATGGCACAGCTGACCGGAAAAAACGGAAACACAATGCTGACGGCATCCATTCTTTTGGCCGTTATGATTCTTCCGACCGTGGTCGGTGTAACAGAATCCGCCATTACGAGTGTTCCGGAATCCTACTATGAAGCAAGCCTTGGTCTTGGTGCCACGCATTCCCAGAGTGTTTTCTTTGCAGTTGTCCCGGCAGCAAAATCCGGAATCCTGGCAGGTATCGTGCTTGGCATCGGACGTGCCATCGGAGAGACAATGGCAGTGATTATGATTGCCGGAAACCAGCCTCGTATGCCAAAAGGAATCACAGAAGGCCTTCGTACCATGACAGCCAATATTGTACTGGAGATGGGATATGCATCCGGACTTCACCGGGAAGCGCTGATTGCAACGGGTGTTGTGCTGTTTGTCTTTATCCTGCTGATCAATTTATCGGTGTCTATGCTGAACCGGAGGGTACCTTATGGTGATTAAAGGAAATGGAGCTGTAAATACAATGGAAGCTGTAAAAATAAATACAAAAGAAAAAGAAAGAACAAAGGTTACGTATCACAAAAGTGTTTTTTCCTCCGTGCTGACCGGAATTACCTGGGGAGCAGCCATTCTTGCACTTGCCGTTCTGGTTTTCCTGGTTGGATTCATTCTGATTCGTGGCGTGAAAAACCTGACACTGGAGCAGTTTGCCTGGACCTATAATACAGAGAATGTTACGATGCTTCCGGCGATCATCAACACTGTTACGATGACGGTACTTTCCCTTCTGCTTGCTGCGCCGCTTGGCATTTTCTCGGCAATTTATCTGGTTGAATATGCCAACAAGCGCGGAACGCTGGTTGGCCTGATCCGGATTACTGCAGAGACCCTTTCCGGTATTCCGTCGATCGTTTACGGTTTGTTCGGTATGCTGTTTTTTACGAAAACCCTGAAAATGGGATACTCGATGATGTCCGGTGCCTGTACCCTTGCCATCATGATTCTTCCGCTGATTATGCGAACAGCAGAAGAAGCCTTAAAATCGGTTCCGGATTCCTATCGGGAAGCAAGCTTTGGACTGGGAGCCGGAAAGCTTCGTACGATTTTTAAAATTGTTCTTCCATCTGCCGTACCCGGCATTCTTTCCGGTGTCATTCTTGCGACAGGCCGTGTCGTAGGAGAGACGGCAGCGCTTCTTTTCACAGCAGGAACGATTGCAAAGGTGGCAGGCCTTATGGATTCCGGCCGTACCCTTGCCGTTCATATGTATGCACTTTCCAGTGAAGGCCTTTATATGAATCAGATGTATGCAACCGGCGTCATCCTGATGCTGATTGTCCTTCTGATCAACGGCTGTTCCGGAATGATTGCGAAGAAAATTGCAAAGAAATAAAAGAGAGACGAGGAAAAAACATGAGTAAAATAGATGTATCCAATATGGATCTTTATTACGGAGACTTTCATGCCTTAAAAAATATCAATCTGAGCATTGATGCCAATGAGGTGACGGCTTTTATCGGACCTTCCGGCTGTGGTAAATCGACCCTGTTAAAATCCATCAACAGAATGAACGATCTCGTTCCGGGCTGCCGGATCACCGGTGAAATGCTGTTGGACGGAGAAAACATCTACAGCGGAAAAATGGATGTCAACGGACTCCGCAAACGGGTCGGCATGGTATTTCAGAAACCAAATCCGTTCCCGATGAGCATTTACGACAACATTGCCTATGGACCGAGAACCCATGGTGTCCGTTCCAAAGCAAAGCTGGATGATATTGTGGAGCAGTCTCTTCGACAGGCGGCAATCTGGGATGAGGTGAAGGACCGTTTGAAGAAAAGCGCACTTGGCATGTCCGGCGGACAGCAGCAGCGTCTTTGCATTGCGCGTGCCCTTGCCGTACAGCCGGAGGTTCTTCTGATGGATGAACCAACCTCGGCACTGGATCCGATTTCTACGTCCAAAATCGAAGATCTTGCGGTAGAACTGAAAAAAGATTATACTATTATCATGGTAACCCACAATATGCAGCAGGCAGCCAGAATTTCCGACAAAACCGCATTTTTCCTGTTAGGAGAGGTAGTAGAATACGGAGAGACCGAACAGATCTTCTCCATGCCGAAGGATAAACGGACAGAGGATTACATTACAGGGAGGTTTGGCTGATATGAGGGAAAGATTTGAGCAGCAGATGGAAATTCTGCACACGGAGCTGATTGAGCTTGGCGCACTCTGCGAGCAGGCAATCGGACGGACATATGAGGTTCTGCTGGAGGGAAACCAGAGAGCGGCAGAAGAGATTATCAAAAAAGACCAGGTTGTCGATGCGAAAGAACGGGAGATCGAGGATCTCTGCTTCCGCATCATTTTACAGCAGCAGCCGGTAGCACGTGATCTGCGCCAGGTATCTGCGGCATTAAAAATGATTACCGACATGGAGCGGATCGGGGATCAGGCAGCGGATATTGCGGATATCGTAAAGGTAACGAGTCTTGGTGTGCCGGATGCAAGCATCCGTCTGAAGGATATGGCGAAAGCAACAGCTTCTATGGTAACAAAATGCATCGATGCGTACGTTAAGCAGGATCTGAAGCTTGCACGGGAGGTTATCGATTCCGATGATATCGTGGATGATCTTTTTGATGAGGTCAAGGATGAAATTCTGCAGGGTATGCGAAAGGGAATTACCACAGATGTCCAGTCTCTGGACTATCTGATGATTGCAAAATATTATGAAAGAATCGGTGACCATGCAACAAACATTGCGGAATGGGTTGTGTACTCCATTAACGGTCACCATAAAGGGGAATAACAGATGATCTACTGCGTGGAAGATGAAAGAAATATACGGGAACTGATCGTATACACACTGGAATCGAGCGGTTTTACCGCAAGAGGCCTGGAAAGCGGAAAAGAGCTGAATGCAGCTATTGCAGAACAGCTTCCGGATCTGATTCTCCTGGATATCATGCTTCCGGGAGAGGATGGTCTTGAAATTCTTTCACGCCTCAAGGCATCGGAAGTAACAAAAGAAATTCCGGTCATTATGGTAACGGCAAAGGGCGCTGAGTATGATAAGGTCATGGGCCTGGACTGCGGAGCCGATGACTATATTACCAAGCCGTTCGGCATGATGGAATTTATCGCAAGGGTACGTGCCGTGCTGCGCCGTGCCGGAAAAGAAGAGAAGGAAAACGATGTGCTGGAGACCGGGGATCTGCAGATCCAGGTGAAACAGCATCAGGTTCTGGCCAAAGGGGAGAAGGTTACCCTGACCTTAAAAGAGTTTGAACTGCTGAAATTTTTAATGGAAAATAAAGGAATTGTCCTTACGAGAGACCGTCTGCTCGGCCATGTCTGGGGCTATGATTTTGACGGAGAAACCCGTACGGTAGACGTTCATGTGCGTACACTCCGCCAGAAGCTGGGCGAATGCGGCGAGCTGATCGAGACGGTCCGCGGCGTGGGATACCGGATAGGAGGCTGAGAAAGTAAGATGCGTAAAAAAGTCTTTCAACATGCGGGAGCGTTGATTATCGCTGCGATTATCCTGACTTTTTTCACCATGAGCTGGGCAATGTACAACAATACGGCGGAGCAGCTTCGTGTTTCGGTGAGAAATGAATGTGAGTATTACAGGTATTTTCTGGACAAGATGGGTGATGACAGTCTGGATAAACCGGCCGGAAAGATTACAGCAAGTCGGGTCACCCTGATTGACACGGACGGAACCGTTCTGTTTGATTCGGTCGAGGATGCGAAGATGATGGGAAATCATTCCGGGCGGCCGGAGGTGATTGAGGCAGAAAAGACAGGGGAAAGCAATATTTCCCGTTATTCCGAAACGCTGCGGAGCAAAACATATTATACGGCACTGCGCCTGGACAATGGAAAAATCATCCGTGTTTCCCTGACAACGGACAGTGTGTTCGGTGTGATGCTGCGGAATATATGGCTTGTGGCTGTGCTGATTGCGGCAGTTCTTGTCGTAGAGCTGATGATGGTCAGCCATATGACAAAGGCACTCGTAAAGCCGATCAATGAGATTGATCTGAATCATCCGCTGGACAACAAAGCGTATGAGGAATTGAGTCCGCTGCTTGGCAGAATTCATCAGCAGCAGAAGCAGATCCAGCAGCAGATGGAGGAGCTCCGCCATAATCAGGAGGAGTATCTTGCCATCACGGAATATATGAAGGATGGTCTGATCGTGACAAACCAGTCGGTTGTACTCTCCATCAACCGCTCGGCACAGAATTTGTTTGATGTGACGGCAGAGGAGTGCATCAATCACAATATTGTGACAGTCAGCCGCAATGAGCAGCTGAAGGAGGCGCTGGATCATGCTCTGGAGGGCAGTTCCGAGGAGCGGATGCTGGAATTAAACGGAAGAGTCTATCAGCTTCTTGCTAATCCGGTGCGTGTGGACAATGTTGTATCCGGTGCGGTCATCCTGGTGCTGGATGTGACAGAAAAACAGAAAGCGGAGGTGATGCGCCGTGAGTTTTCTGCCAATGTGTCACATGAGCTGAAAACACCACTGATGTCAATTTCCGGATATGCGGAGATCATAGAAAATAACATGGTAAAACCGGAGGATATTCCAAAATTTGCGGGAAGAATCCACAGTGAGGCGAGCAGGTTAAGCTCTCTTGTCGAGGATATTATCAAGCTGTCCAGACTGGACGAGAACGACCAGTCGATCCCGATGGAGGAAGTGGATCTGATGCAGATCTGCCGTGATGTCGAGGGACATCTTTCCATACGGGCAAAGGAGCAGCAGGTGAAGATGACACTGAGAGGAGAGAGCTGCCGGATCAAAGGTGCACGGCAGGTTCTTTATGAGATGATCTACAATCTCTGCGACAATGCGATCAAGTACAACCGCAGGGACGGTGAGGTCGAAGTGACGGTTTCCCGCGGAAGAAACGGACGGGCAGTGGTATCTGTGGCAGATACCGGAATCGGAATTGCAAAGGAAGATCAGGAGCGGATCTTTGAACGGTTCTATCGTGTAGATAAGAGTCATTCCCGTGAAACGGGAGGTACGGGACTTGGACTTTCCATTGTGAAGCATGGAGCGATTCTTCATGATGCGAAGATTAAAATTGAGAGTACACTTGGAACTGGAACAAAGATTATTCTGGAGTTTTAAGTGAAAAACGGATACCGCAAAAGACAGCATGCGGGGACAGAACCTATATGGGAGGCTTGAAAAATTCATGATTTTTAAGTGACCAAAGCGGTTCCGTCCCCGCATGCTGTCTTTTTATGTATGGCTTTGCATCGTTACAAAAATGCAAATTCGTTGTTTTGAATAAACAGAGTATTCAATATTTGGTAAATATGATAAGGGGGTTGGGGGTTGTTTTTTGATGCAGAGTATGGTATTGTAAATATAACGAGTTCCGGAAACGTTACCGACACCGTTTCCGGAAATGCAGACGAGATACCGACAGCCCTGTTTTTACGAAACAAAATGAGCTGGTTAGAAGGGCTGTATAAGTTACAATTTGCTGCGTATCCGTGAACAGGAATTATGTATTTGTGGGGTCGGATGGATAGAAAAAACGACAAGGAGAAAGGGTTTAAAAATGAGAGCAAGTGGTATTTTACTTCCGGTAGCTTCGCTGCCGTCCCGATATGGTATCGGATGTTTTTCGAAAGAAGCGTATGAATTTGTGGATCGCCTGGAGGAGGCCGGCCAGAGCTACTGGCAGATTCTTCCACTTGGACCGACGGGATATGGAGATTCGCCGTACCAGTCGTTCTCTACTTTTGCAGGAAATCCATATTTTATTGATCTGGAGACCCTGGTAAAAGAGGGACTTCTGACAGAAGAAGAGTGTGATGCGTGCGATTTCGGCGACAATGCAGAGTATATTGATTACGAAAAGATTTATCTGTCCCGTTTCAAAGTACTCAGAAAAGCATTTGAAAGATTTGCGGCAGATGACGTATATGATGCATTTGTATCGGAAAATGGTTACTGGCTGGAAGATTATGCGCTGTATATGGCGATTAAGGATGCACTCGGCGGAATCAGCTGGAGTGAGTGGCCGGCAGAATTAAAGGACAGAGAAGAAGCAGCACTGAATCAGAAACGGGAAGAACTTGCCGAGGAGATTGCATTTTACAAATTCCAGCAGTTTATGTTCCTGAAACAGTGGAAAGCACTGAAGGCATACGCAAATGAAAAGGGTATCCGTATCATCGGTGATATTCCGATTTATGTTGCATTTGACAGTGCCGATACCTGGGCAAATCCGGTTCTGTTCCAGTTTGATAAGGACAACCAGCCAAAAGCAGTTGCCGGATGCCCGCCGGATGCGTTCTCCGCAACCGGACAGCTCTGGGGCAACCCGTTATACAAATGGGACTATCATAAGAGCACAGGTTATGCATGGTGGCTGTTACGTCTGGCTCACGTGTTTAAACTGTACGATACTGTCCGCATCGACCATTTCCGCGGATTTGATGAATATTATTCCATCCCATTCGGTGATCAGACGGCAGAGCGCGGCCACTGGGAAAAAGGACCGGGCATGGACCTGTTCAATACCGTCAAAGAAAAGCTCGGCGATGTGGACGTTATCGCAGAAGACCTGGGATACCTTACCGAGAGCGTGATCGAAATGGTAAAAGAGTCCGGCTATCCTGGTATGAAGGTGCTGCAGTTTGCTTTTGACTCCCGTGAGGAGAGCGATTATCTGCCGCACAATTACGAGAGAAACTGTGTTGTTTACACCGGAACACACGACAACGATACGATTCTTGGCTGGTATTATGTGATGAGCGAGGAAGACCGCGAATTCTCCAAAGAGTATATGGGAAATGCAAAGAGTACCGATGAGGAGCTGCCGTGGGATTTTATCCGCATGTCAATGGAGAGTGTGGCAAATCTGGCTGTCACTCCGATGCAGGAGTTTTTAGGCCTTGGCACGGAGGCAAGAATCAACTATCCGTCCACACTTGGAAATAACTGGAAATGGCGCCTGCTTCCGGGACAGTTTACACCGGAGCTGGCCAAGAGAATTCATCGGCTGACACAGATTACAGCACGTATTACAAAATAAAAACACGCGCTGGAAAGAAAGCAAAACAGGCCGGGGAAACAAGCCGGAAGAGATTCCGGCAGAACAGGTACAGAGTTTAAAGGAGAGGCCTGCAGAATATGGAACAGGTAACAATCAGGGACATTGCCCGCAAATGTAAGGTAGGCGTGAGTACCGTATCGAGAGCGATGAACAATCATCCGGACATCAATCCGGAAACAAAAGAGATGATTTTAAAGGTGATTGCTGAATCGAATTACGTACCGAACAACAGTGCCAGAAACCTGAAGCGGTCGAATGCCAAAGCGATTGCCATTCTGGTAAAAGGCATGGACAACATGTTCTTCAACAACATGATCAGTGTGATTGAAGAGGTTGTGCGAAAAAAGAAATACGCCTGCATTATTGAGCGAGTAGAGGAAAAGGCAAATGAGGTAGACTCCGCGATCGAGATCGTCAAAGAAAAACGGCTGCGCGGCATCATTTTCCTCGGCGGAAACTTTACGCATCCGCATGAGAAAATGGCGCAGATCCCGGTTCCGTACGTGATCAGTACAATCGGGGCGGTTTCAGACGGAGGAAAACCGTGCGCGAGCGTATCGGTCGATGACTACAGGGAAAGTTATAAGATGGTAGATTATCTCTGTGGTCTCGGGCACCGGCGCATTGCCATCATTACCGCCTGCGAGGACGACATCAGTATCGGACGGCTCCGTCTGAATGCGTACCGCCAGGCTTTACTGGATCATGGGATACCTTATGACCCTGATCTGGTATTTCATATGACGAAGGACGATACGTATTCTTTCGCCACAGGGTACAAGATAACAAAAGAAATTCTGGAAAAAAAGACGGAGTTTTCCGCACTGTATGCCACCGCGGATACGCTGGCAATCGGTGCGTGCCGTGCCTTAAAAGAGGCAGGGCTTACCGTGCCGGATGACATTTCCGTCGCCGGATTTGACGGAATTGATGCAGGAGAGTATTATATACCCAGCATCACAACGATCCGTCAGCCGGTGGAGCAGCTTGCCGCAGAGACGGCGAAGATGCTGTTTTCCTTAATTTCAGGAAAAGAAGAACCCTGCAGCAAAGTATACGATGGGGAACTCGTCGTAAGGGAATCTACGAAGTCGCGGATCGCGCAGCAGTAAAATATTTGCTGTTTCGCTGCCCCCAAAAGTGATTCAGAAGTGAACCGTCCCATTCAGGGAAAAGCTTTGAATGGAACTGCGAAAGCTGCCAATTGCAGGAAATCCGGAATGGCAGCGCAACTAAATGACACTGTGGGAATTTATCCACAGCAATACGAGGAGAAAAAAATGGAAGAAAGAATTCAGGCAATCTTAAAAGAGCGTTTTGGAAGAGATCTGGACAACTGCACAAAGAGCGAAATCTTTGAAGCCCTGATGGTTATCACCAAACAGGAGATGGCAGGTCGCAAAAGAAACACCGGAAGTAAGAAGCTGTATTATATTTCAGCAGAGTTTCTGATCGGAAAACTGCTGTCCAATAACCTGATTAACCTTGGCATGTACGAGGAAGTTGAAAAAGCACTTGCAGCTCACGGAAGAGAGCTGACCGAGATCGAGGAGATGGAAATGGAGCCGTCCCTTGGAAACGGAGGTCTCGGCCGTCTGGCAGCATGCTTCCTTGATTCTATCGCAACGCTTGGCCTGCCGGGAGACGGTATCGGCCTTAATTATCACTTCGGTCTGTTCCGCCAGCTTCTGGTCGACCACAAACAGAAAGAAGTGAAAAATCCATGGATCACAAATGAGAGCTGGCTCGTCAGACAGCCGGTATCCTTTGCAGTTCCGTATAAAAACTTCACGATGCATTCTACCCTGTATGATATCGACGTACCGGGTTACAACAATGGCTGTAACCGTCTGCATCTGTTCGATGTAGATACGGTAGACGAGAGTATCGTTCCATCAGACAGCATCAACTTTGACAAGCATCAGATCCAGAAAAACCTGACACTGTTCCTCTACCCGGATGACAGCGACCGTGCCGGACAGCTGCTTCGTATCTACCAGCAGTATTTCATGGTCAGCAACGGCGCACAGTTCATCCTGATGGAGTGCGAGCAGAAGGGCTACGATCTGCATAAGCTGTATGATCACGTTGTGATCCAGATCAACGATACCCATCCGTCCATGGTCATTCCGGAGCTGATCCGTCTGCTGCAGGAGAGAGGCTTTACCATGCAGGAAGCCATCGATGTTGTAAGCAAGACCTGTGCTTACACCAACCACACCATCCTGGCAGAGGCACTGGAAAAATGGCCGATCGATTACCTCGAGGAGGTTGTTCCGCACCTGATGCCGATTATCCACGAGCTGGACGCACAGGCAAAGAAGAAATACAAAGATGAGAAAGTAGCGATCATCGACAAGGATCAGCGCGTCCACATGGCACACATGGATATCCACTACGGATTTTCTGTTAACGGCGTTGCAGCACTGCACACCGAGATCCTGAAAAACTCCGAGCTGAAACCGTTCTACGATATTTATCCGGAGAAATTCAACAACAAGACAAACGGAATCACTTTCCGCCGCTGGCTGCTGCACTGCAACCGTGAACTGGCACAGTATATCGAGAGCCTGATCGGACCGGGATTCAAAAAAGATGCCGACGAGCTGGAAAAACTGCTCAAATACAAAGACAACAAGAAGGTTCTTGCAAAACTTGAGGAGATCAAACACAACCGCAAACTGGATCTCAAACAGTTCCTGTATGAGACACAGAATATCGCGCTGGATGAAAATTCCATCATCGATGTACAGGTAAAACGTCTTCATGAGTACAAACGCCAGCAGATGAACGCCCTGTACGCTATTTACAAATACATGGATATCAAGAGCGGCAACAAGCCGAAAACCCCGATCACCATGGTGTTTGGTGCAAAGGCTGCACCGGCTTATATCATCGCAAAAGATATCATCCATCTGATCCTGTGCCTGCAGGAGCTGATTGATAACGATCCTGAGGTAAGCCCGTACTTCAAAGTGATTATGCTTGAGAACTACAACGTATCAAAAGCTGCAAAGGTGATCCCGGCAGCAGATATCTCCGAGCAGATCTCCCTGGCATCCAAAGAGGCTTCCGGAACCGGAAACATGAAATTCATGCTGAACGGTGCCCTGACGCTTGGAACAGAAGACGGTGCAAACGTTGAGATTGGCGATCTTGTCGGAAAAGAGAACATCTACATCTTCGGAAAGAAACCGCAGGATGTCATCGACCTGTACGCAGATGCTGCTTACTGCTCAAAAGACATCTATGACGAAGATCCGGAGATTGCAAAGCTGGTTGATTTCATCGTCAGCGATGAGCTTCTTGCTATCGGCGACAAGGTTTGCCTGGAGAGACTCTACAAAGAGATCCTGAACAAAGACTGGTTCATGACGCTGCTCGACCTGAAAGAGTACATCAAGACAAAAGAAAGAGTATACAAAGACTACGAGAACAAAGATGCATGGAACAAGAAGTGCCTGATCAACATCGCAAAAGCAGGCTTCTTCTCCTCCGACCGTACCATTGCACAGTACAACGAGGATATCTGGCATCTGGCATAAGTGCAGAACATGCATACAAAACGCCGCCGCAGACGATTCGGTTCGTCCGCGGCGGCGCTTTTTAATGCAATTTTTATGAAAGATTCAGCCGTCTGCTTAAGATATAGCGGCAGATCAGGAACAGAACAACGCAGAGCACCACGGTGATGATAAGTGTGGAAACCGAGGATGTGGTAACCACAGCAGTCGGTGTGGAGTCCTGGAAAACACGGACGATGCTGATTCCGCCGAAGATCTGGATCACGGTAGTCATGCCGATGTAAGAGAGGACAGCCGTCAGAATTTTGTGGCTGGATACCAGGCTTCCGATGCTGATGGCGGCATAGAACAGAAGAATGCCAAAGAACAGCGAAGCGAAGAAGCCAACGATGGAAAACAGTGCCATACCGATGTGGTTCGTGATGCCGATCAGGGAAAAAGCAGCATCGGCAACACCGGTAATCTGTGCCCAGAGATAGGACAGAAAATCGGAAAAGGTCATGGCCTTGTTGTAAAAAAGCAGGGTGTTTGCGGTAAAATACCGGATTGCGGACGGCAGAAGCAAAAAAGCGAAGGAAGCGAGAACGGAAAGTGCGTTTAAGATGCTCCATGCGCCGAAAACCAGCATTTTGGAGAGAATATGATCCGTTGCCGATACCGGAAGGACGTTGGTCAGATACCCTTCGTCGGTAAAAAGATTTTTATAGTAGCGCTGGATCATCAGCACCTGTGTCATGACGGATGCGGCGATCACAATCAAAACGTATGCAAACAGATAGAGGACGATCAGCAGATCCGGCAGCTCAGAAATCTGGGAAAAGAGGAATCCGAAGCCTCCGAGAGCGCCCATGAAAATGGCGGCACCGTTCAGCAGCGCCATGTTTTTCCAGCATGCTTTCCACTCATGTTTCAGACATTTTTTTAACATTTGAATACCTCCCTGAAATAAGAATCAATCGATTCACCCTCCTGCATCCGGATATCCTCAACCGAGGCGTGCAGTTTTAACTGGCCCTCCTGGATAAAGATGACCTCATCGAGAATATTTTCGACGTCGGAAATCAGATGTGTTGAGATGAGGATGGATGCGTCTGGTTCGTAGTTGTTTAAAATCGTAGATAAAATGTAATCGCGTGCTGCCGGATCGACGCCTGCAATCGGCTCGTCGAGGCAGTAGAGCTTTGCGCGGCGGCTCATCGTGAGGATGAGCTGGACTTTCTCTTTCGTTCCCTTCGACATCGTTTTCAAACGGTCCTTCGGGCTGATTTTTAAGGATTCCAGCATGGCATTGGCGCGGGACATGTCAAAGTCCTCAAAGAAATCGCTGTAATACGTTAAAAGATCCGAGACGCGCATCCAGCTGCCGAGATACATTTTATCCGGCAGATAGGAGACGATCCGTTTTGTCTCAATACCGGGATGATTTCCGGCGATGAGGACTCCACCCTCACTCGGGGTCAGCAGTCCGTTCAGCAGCTTTAAGAGCGTCGTCTTTCCGCTTCCGTTGGGCCCCAGCAGTCCGATAATTTTCCCGGAATCCAGGGAAAGGTTGAGATGATCGAGCGCGGTGTGGTTTCCGAAGCGCTTCGTCAGGTCTTTACACGTTACAAGTTCACTCATGATTTTCTTCCTCCTCAATCGTTTCGGCAAGTAGCTGCCGGATTTCCTCCGGGGTTATGCCGAGCTGTTTCATGTGGGCAACAAAAGCAGATACTTCTGCGGCGGCAAGTTCTTTTTTCATCTGATGAATCAACTCCTTATCTTCGGTAATAAAGCGTCCGCTGGTCCGCTGGGAATAGATCAGTCCGCTGCGTTCCAGTTCGGAAAGCGCTTTCTGCATTGTGTTCGGGTTGACGGCGGCCTCCTGCGCGAGATCGCGGACGGACGGAAGCTTATCGCCCGGCTGATAGCGCCCGGTGATGATGTCCATCTGTACCCGCTCGATGATCTGCAGATAGATCGGCCGCGAGGAATCAAGATTCCATGGCATATGGCATTCACTCCTTTTGTACTACTGTATTAACTTGATAGTACAATCATACAATCGGTTTATGGATTTGTCAAGAAAATTAAGAAAAAATTTTAGATTTAGAGGTTAAATTGTGGTAAACTAAGCGTAAGTGCGGCACATTAGTATTAGAAGAAAAACCGCAGAAATAGTTCCGTCTAAAAAGATGGATGAAGGGAGAAATATGGCAGAAATTAAACTGAAAAAAAGAGAAGAGATGGATCCGGCGTACTGCTGGGATCTTTCGAGTTTGTTTGGTAGTGATGAAGAATTTGAGAAAACAGAGCAGGAGCTTGCGAAGAAAATAGAAGCGTTCCGCGCAAAACAGGGAACAATGAAAGAGAGTGCAGAAGCGCTGTATGACGTTCTTTCCGGTCTTGATGACATCAGCCGCGTCTTTTCCAGCCTGTATGTCTATGCAAGCCAGAAATATCACCAGGATATGGGAAATCAGAAGTATCAGGGCTATGCCGGAAAGATGGACAGCATGATGGCTGTTCTTGCGGATGCCTCTTCTTTCGTAGAGCCGGAGATCCTGGAGCTTGACGAGGAGACGGTTACAGAATTTGAAAAAGCATATGAGCCGCTCCGTCTGTACGATCGCATATTAAAAGAAAATTTCCGCAAGAAAGAGCACATTCTCTCGCCGGAGATGGAGGCGGTTCTTGCAAAAGCCGGAGAGATGGCATCCAGCCCGGATCAGATTTTCTCGGCATTTTCGAACGCAGACCTCAGATTCCAGCCGGTCACGGATGAAGAGGAAAATCAGGTTCCACTGAGCCACGGCACCTTCGTCGGATTTTTACAGTCGAAGGACCGCCGGGTCAGAAAAGAAGCGTTTGAGAAGTATTATGCGGAGTATGAAAAACACAAAAACATGCTCGCCGCAACGTTCGGTGCCAATCTGAAACAGGCCGCATTCTTTGCAGATGTAAGAAAATATCCATCTGCACTGGCTGCATCGCTGGATGGCGGAAATATCCCGGTTTCGGTTTACGACAAGCTGCTCGAGGCGATCCATGCAAAAATGCCGGCGATGTACCGCTACGTGGCACTGCGTAAAAAGCTGCTCGGTGTGGATGAACTTCATATGTATGATGTTTACGTTTCTCTGACGAAAGAGTACGAGCAGAAATATACGTATGAGCAGGCGATCGAGATCGTGAAGAAAGCGCTTGCCGTGCTCGGGGATGATTATGTGGCACTGCTGGACAAGGGCTTTTCGGAGCGCTGGGTGGATGTTTATGAGAACGAAGGAAAAAAGAGCGGTGCTTACTCCTGGGGTTCTTACGATTCCCATCCGTATGTGCTGATGAGCTTTAACGGAAATATCGATTCGGTCTTCACACTGGCGCATGAGATGGGCCATTCGCTGCATTCCTGGTATTCGAACCATACACAGCCGTTTACGTATGCGGAGTACCGCCTCTTTGTCGCTGAGGTGGCATCAACCTGCAACGAGGCACTGCTGATCCGCTATCTGCTGAAGCATGCGAAAGAAAAAGAGGAGAAGATTTTCCTGCTGAATTATTTCCTGGATCAGTTTAAGGGAACGGTGTTCCGCCAGACGATGTTTGCGGAGTTTGAGAAGCGGATTCATGAGAAGATGGCAGAGGAAGGCACGCTGACGGCGGACGGTATTTCGGAGCTGTATCTGTCGATCAACAAGGAGTATTTCGGACCGGATATGATTTCGGATCCGCAGATCGCGCTGGAATGGGCGAGAATTCCGCATTTTTATACACCGTTCTATGTATATCAGTATGCAACGGGATTTTCGGCGGCGATTGCGATCAGCAGCAAGATCCTGGCAGGGGAGCCGGGTATCGTGGAGAAGTACAAACAATTCTTAAGCGGCGGCTGCTCGATGGATCCGATCGACCTTTTGAAGATCTGCGGCGTCGATATGACGAAGCCGGAGCCGGTGGAAGAGGCGCTGGATGTGTTTGCTTCTTATGTGGAGGAGCTGGAGAAGCTGACCGCGGAAGCGTAAGCACAGGTTTTAAAGTTGCATAAATTTGATGGGAAATATGTGTGAAAAATATACAAAATTTGGCGCGTTTTTCCCTTGAAAAAGTTTTTGGATATGTTACAATATTATTACAGAGTAAAAATGGATGAGCTGGAAATTGAAAAATATTTGCGATTAAGAGGGAGAATTTCCGTATTTCTGTCGAATGCGGAAGATTAAACGTAAATTTTTCGGAATGCGGCTTTGCTCCTGTAAAAATGGGGAGCGGGCCGCGGCCGGCTATGAAAGAAATATTACTGTTCATTCAGCAGTGAACTGTAACAAAAACAGACGGATAGCAGATGAAGTAAGGGTGAGAGTATGAATTTATATGAGGCTATTTTTGTTAGAAAATCAGTAAGGAATTATTGTTTTGATACGCTTCCGCCGCAGACTTTGGATAAGATTTGGGAGCATTATAAGGAGATGCCGGCACTGTTTTCGGGCATCGGTGTGGATATGGCGATTCTGGACAACAGAAAAGGGCAGGAGAGAATGCTCAGTATGTTCAGTGTGAAGGCGCCGTATTATATGGCTTTTTATTCGGAGGAGTCAGAACGATATCTGATGAACGTGGGTTATATTATGGAACAGATGGTGCTGTATCTGTGCAGTATCGGACTGGGAACCTGCTTTATCGGAAGTAATCGTGTGAAAAAGGCGGAGCTTGAGAAGAACGGAAAGCGGCTGGTGGGGATCGTCGCTTTTGGTAAGAGTCATGGTTCGCATACGAGACGGCAAAGTGAAGCAAAGAGACTGCCGCTGGAGGATCTTTGTGTGTTCAAAGAGGTGCCGCGGCAGTGGATGACGCAGATGCTGGAAGCGGCGAGACTGTCGCCATCCAGTATGAACAGCCAGCCGTGGAGATTTGTGGTGTATGATAACAGAATTCATATTTTCTCGAAGAAGCACAGTGTGGAGAAGCTTCGGAAGTGGGATGAGGTGAATTTCGGGATTATGTTTGCAAATATGATGGTGGCAGCAGAGGAGCTGTGGCTGGATGTTGACCTGATCAGACTCGGGGATATTTCGCAGAAAAACTTCTCAAATAATCAGTATGTGCTGAGCGCGATTCTGAAGGCGTAGAGGTGAATACGGACGACCTCGTGCGGCTTCGTACCTGCGGTGCAGCGGGCGAGAAAAAGAGGGCGGAACTTGTGGCGCGGAAGGGGCCCGGAAAAATGGGAATCAACGCAATTCGTCAGGAAACCTGATGGTTTCCCGACTCAGTGCGTTTTGACCTCTGGTGTTGTGCACCAGAGGTCATCCCATTTTTCCGGGCCCCTTCTGCGCTCACAGTTCTTGCCCTCTTTTTCTATGCCCGCTGCACCGCAGGTACGAAGCCACGCGAGGTCTGACGGTGGGGACGGGGGTAAAGCGTCTGGATCCGCCAGGAGGCGGATCGGCGTGAGCATGTGGGGTTGGGAGGACGGATGGAAAGGAGTCTGGATTCGTCAGGAGGGTGGTTCGGTGTGAATTTGTGGGGGGAAGACAGCTGTGCGGGGGTCTGATGGAGAGCGAAAATTGAGGGAATCGTAGATACTTTTGATTTTTTTTGAAAAAAATTGAAAATAGGTATTGACAAATGAGGGGAGTTCCTGTATAGTATCATTTGTAAGGTGCAGCGAGCACTTAGCAAGATAAAAATTAATAAATGCGCGAGTGGCTCAGGGGTGGAGTACAACCTTGCCAAGGTTGGGGTCGCGGGTTCGAATCCCGTCTCGCGCTCTACTGGAAACCGGAATGTGTAAGCATTCCGGTTTTTGCGTTGTGGAAAAATAGATGAAAAAGAAATCTTATTTTTAAAACTTAAGAATATTGCATTTTAAATTTTCATATGCTATAATGCCGATAGGCAATGAAATGAATGGCTTGCAAAGTCAACAAAAGCCCCACGAGCTGCAACTCGTGGGGCTTTCTGTGCCTTTTGGGCAAGGCGGCTTAAACCTTAGGCTGGCTGCCAGTTATTTCTTACCGTCCAGCCATTTGCAGATATAGTAGGCTACTATACTTGCCATAACGGAAAGAAAAAATGAAATGAATAGTTCTTGCACTGTCAACCCTCCCTTCTCTGCCTGTCTGGGAGTGGCAACGTTCATTAGTATAACATACAATTCTTATTTCTAAAATAAAAAAATTCCCTGTTTTTATAAAAATTCAAGGCTTCGAAAAAAAAGTTCTTGCCCGGTAGTTACTACCGTACGGTATGCTAAGGATAACAAAGCAAATCAGCGAAAGGGGAATGTAGTATGAACATTACGATGGAGAATTTTAAAACCGCAAAGTATGATGTGTTTTCTATTTTTGATGACCGCTGGGGTTTGTGTACTGCGGGTACGCCAAGGGAGTATAATACGATGACGATCGGATGGGGTACGATGGGGACGATCTGGGGACCGCCAAAGAAAGGAAAGCAGATCATTACCGTATTTATCCGGGAAAGCCGCCGGACGCATCAGATTCTGCAGAAGGAAGACGAGTTTACGGTCTGCTTTTTTCCAGAGAAATATCGGAAGGATCTTGGAATCCTGGGATCAAAATCGGGAAATGATGTGCCGGATAAGATCAGTCTGACCAGTCTGACACCGAAGATGCTGGGAAATGCGGTTGGATTTGAAGAGGCAGAGCTGACCTTTGTCTGCAAAAAAATCTATGCGGTCAGAATGGAGAAAGAAGATCTGCCGGAATTTACGCGCGATACTTTATATAAAGATGGCGATCTCCATTATCTGTATATGGGCGAGATTGAAGATGTCTTTGGCATGATTGAGGAATGAAACAGGAAAATTGGCGTGATGTATCAGTATTTCTTATCACAATCTTGTATATACTGCACCGGGCAGAAAGGCATCAGACTGCGTGAAATGCGGAAAATGTGAGAAAGTATGTCTGCAGCACCTGCAGATCAGAAACCTGCTGGAGGATTTGGTGAAAGAGTTTGAAGCGGAGCGTGCTTGAAAAAATTTCCGAAATTTACAAAAAGTACATCTGATCAGGGAGTAACCTGATCAGATGTACTTTTTTGTACGCAGTATACCAGAGTTTGATCCAAGGGGACCATTCTGCTGCAGAATAATTGGATTAATAGTTGGCTTTATAAGAATTTCTCTTTTCCGCCGTTACGCGGTGCATCCGCTCTGCCATTACAACCATCAGAATCAAAATGGCCATCAGGAATACCGGATACAGTCCGAAGGAAATATGCTGGCCGAGAACACCGAAAACCGGCGGCATCAGGCAGGTTCCGACGTAAGCAAAGGCCATCTGGATGCCGATGATTCCCTGGCTTAAGTCAGCACCGAAGTTTGCCGGTGTCTCGTGAATGATGGAAGGATAAATCGGCGCACAGCCAAGTCCGATCAGGATCAGGCCGATAAAAAGAAGGGAATCGCCAAACGGCAGCAGCATCAGAACCGCACCAACGGCGATGAAAAACTGTCCCAGACGAATCATATTCTGATCGTTCAGCTTCATGGTAACGAAACCGCAGATAAAACGTCCGATGGTAATACCAATGTAAAACAGGCTGGCCCAGCTTGCGGCACGCTGTGCATCAATACCGCGGAACAGCGTACAATAACTTGCAGCCCACATGCCAGCAGTAGATTCCACTGCACAGTAACAGAAAAAGCAGATCAGCACCTCTTTGACACCAGGAACACGGATCAGACTGGAAAAACTCCGCTCCGCCGGAACAGAGGTATCCTCTTCGGCAGCTCCGGCAGGTTTCTGCCAAAGAGGAAGGCTTAAGAACAAAACCAATGTCAGCACAATCTGGAAAATGGAAATGATGAGATATCCTTTGTTCCAGTTCAGGTGACTGATTGCCCAGCTCATCACAACAGGGCCGGTACTGCAGCCAACACCCCACATGCAGTGCAGCCAGCTCATATGGCGCGCCTTATAATGAAGCGCAACGTAGTTATTCAAAGCGGCATCGACGCTTCCGGCGCCGAGACCGTAGGGAATTCCCCAGAGGCACAGGGCCCAGAAAGAATGGCTGATGGAAAAACCAAACAGTGCCACAGCGGTTGTCAGAACACTGACAGCGGTGACCTTTCCGGTGCCAAACCGTGTGTTCAGCCGGTCACTGTTCAGACTGGAAACAATTGTTCCGGCAGAGATAATCATGGAAATGATACCGGCTGCGGAAACGGAAGTTCCAAGTTCCTGGTACATGACCGGCCACGCAGAGCCAAGCAGGGAATCCGGCAGTCCAAGACTGATGAATGCCAGATAAATGACAGGCAGCAAAAGTGAAACCATAGTAAAACCCTCCTAATAAAAAAATCATCGTAAGAAATCAGAAAAAAGAAAAGATATGCTTATTTCGGATTTCTGCAGATAGCAAGCAGGTACAGAAAATTTTCGTTAAGTTTAACGCAGAACCTCTGTACGCAATAATTTCAAGGTATCATACTTGAAAAAAAGAATCAATACTTTCTTTTCAGAAAACAAAAAAAGCGATATAGTAGAAGAAAGAAAATTCTTTCCCAAAAGCAAAGCGTGTTTGAAAAACATTTCTGCAGTTTGCAAAAAGCCTTTTTCAAATATGCTTCAGGAAAGAAATAAAAAACGAAACAAATAAAACGAGAGGGAGACATATGGAAACAAGAGTACTTCGCTATTTTCTTGCCGTAGCACGGGAAGAAAACATCAGCCGTGCGGCAGAGGTCCTGCATATCACGCAGCCAACCCTAAGCCGTCAGCTGTCCCAGATGGAAGAAGAACTGGGGGTAATCCTGTTTGAACGGGGAACTAGGAGAATCCGGCTGACAGATGCGGGGGTCCTGCTGCGCCGCAGGGCAGAAGAAATTATCGGGCTGATTGATAAGACAGAAAAAGAACTGGCAGAGCAGGAAGCACTGATCGACGGACGTGTGACAATCGGATGCGGAGAGACAAGGTCTGTGAATGTTCTGGCAGATCTGATCGAAACTTTCAGCCAAAAATATCCGAACGTGACGTTCGATCTGGTGACGGGAACCGCAGATGTATTGAAGGAGCAGATGGATCGTGGTCTGATGGATGTTGCACTGCTTCTGGAGCCGGTTGATGTGGGAAAATATGAGTTTGTGCGTCTGAAAGAAGGGGAGCGGCAGCAGGTGCTGATGCGTCCGGATGATCCGCTGGCACAAAAAGAAGTCGTACATCCGGAAGATTTAAAAGATCTTCCGCTGATTCTGCCAAGAAGACAGGATGTGCAAAATGAAATTACCAACTGGTTCGGAGCATATTATCAGAAGCTGAACATCCGATTTACCTGTAATATGCCGACAAATGGAGCAAAAATGGTTCGGAAGGGACTCGGTTATCTGATTACGGTGCAGGGCGTTTCCGAGCTATGGAAGGAAGAAGAGATTGTCGGACGATTCTTAGATCCGCCGATCATCTGCCGCAGTGTGTTTACCTGGAAAAGGGAACAGCCATTCAGCCTTGCTGCGACGAAGTTTATCGATCATATCCGGGAAAATTTGTGAAAACAGCCAGAAAATGATTTATTAATGTAAGTTATTTTTGTAATCTAATTTATTAGAAAAACTTTACAATCCGGGAAAAATCGTGTTACACTATAACAGGACAGAGCGTATGTGTAAAGAAAAACTGTGGAAACAGGGCAACCGCCCGAATTGCATATGCGTTTCGTATGATAAGGGAGAAAAAATACAAAAGAGAGGTAAACGACAAATGGGAGGCTTTTTTGGAGTTGCATCAAGAAAAGACTGTACACTGGAACTGTTTTATGGAGTAGACTATCACTCACATCTCGGAACAAGAAGAGGCGGTATGGCGACATACGGAGCAAATGGCTTTTCACGTGCTATCCACAACATTGAAAATTCACCGTTCCGTACAAAATTTGAGCGTGATGTGGAAGAAATGGAGGGAAACCTCGGCATTGGCTGCATTTCCGACTATGAACCGCAGCCGCTTTTGATCCAGTCACACCTTGGAAGCTTTGCGATTACCACGGTTGGAAAAATCAACAACATGGATCAGCTTTTAAAAGAGGTTTACGGCAACGGCCGCACCCATTTCCAGGAGATGAGCACCGGTCAGATCAATGCGACCGAACTTGCGGCATCTCTGATCTGCAGTGAAAAGACGATTCCGGAGGGCATCCGCCATCTGCAGGATGTTGTTGACGGTTCCATGACCCTGCTGCTTTTGACAAAAGACGGCATCTACGCTGCGCGCGATAAAAAAGGTCGCACCCCGCTTGTTATTGGCAAGAAAGAGGGAGCGTACTGTGCATCCTTTGAAAATTTTGCATATCTGAACCTGGGTTACACGGATTACCATGAACTCGGACCGGGTGAGATTGACTTTATTACGCCGGAGAGCGTCGAGATGCTCGTGCCGCCGCAGGAGGAGATGAAGATCTGTTCCTTCCTGTGGGTTTACTATGGTTACCCGACTGCGTCCTATGAGGGGATCAATGTAGAGGAGATGCGGTATCACTGCGGTGCCATGCTTGCCAAACGTGATGCGGGAAGCAATGTCCACCCGGATCTCATTGCAGGCGTGCCGGATTCCGGAATTGCCCATGCAATCGGCTATGCGAATGAGTCCAAAGTTCCGTTTGCAAGACCATTCATCAAATATACCCCGACCTGGCCACGCTCCTTTATGCCGACCAACCAGGAACAGAGAAATCTGATTGCCCGAATGAAGCTGATCCCGGTGCAGGCACTGATCGATCAGAAAAAACTGCTGCTGATCGACGACTCCATCGTGCGCGGTACGCAGCTCCGTGAGACAACGGAATTTTTATATCAGAGCGGTGCAAAAGAAGTTCATGTCCGCCCGGCGTGCCCGCCGCTGTTGTATGGCTGCAAATTCCTGAATTTCTCCCGCTCCAAATCCGAGCTGGATCTGATCACCAGACGGATTATTCTGGAAAAAGAGGGAGAAAACGCAGAGAAAGTACTGGAAGAGTATGCAGATCCGACCAGCGACCGCTACGAGTCCATGTGCCAGGAAATCTGCCGCCGTCAGAATTTCACCAGCCTCAGATATCACCGTCTGGACGATCTGGTAGAGTCGATCGGACTGCCGAAATGCAAAATGTGTACCTATTGCTTTGACGGAAAAGAATAAACAGGTTATAATGGTTTTTAAACAGGCCAGCTGACAGAAAAATAAGAGTCTATCGGCTGGCTTTTTTCTGTAGGAAAAAGAAGAAAAACAGAAAAAATATATTGGAGGCTTACCTATGGGAATTAGTATTCTGATTGTAGATGATGATAAGCTTCTGGTGGAAAAGCTGGAAGAAACCGTCAACTGGAGCGGAATTGGAATTGATATGGTATTTACGGCAAACAACATCCGCCAGGCGCAGAAGCTGCTGGAAGAGTATCCGATTGAAATGCTGCTGTGTGACATTGATATGCCACAGGGCAACGGGCTGGAGCTTCTGGAATGGATCCGGTACAAAAAGCTGGATATTGAATGTACCTTCCTGAGCAGCTATGCAAATTTCGCGTATGCGCAGATGGCGCTGAAGCTGTCATCAAGGGAATATCTGTTAAAACCGATTTCCAATGTGGATCTGGAAACAGCGCTGCGCAGAATTGTCGGGATTGTGCAGGAAAAACATCAAAAACAGAAGAAACAGGAGAAAAAAGGAGAGAATGAAAAGCAATTCTGGGAGGATCTTCTGGTTCAGTGTCTGCAGGAGGAGTATTGGATTGAAAGGGCAAAAAAGAGCGGATATTGTACTCCGGATGAGACCTTCCGTCTGATTCTGCTGCGGGTACTGGAAATTCCGGATAAGGAACATTATAAAAAGGAGATCAGCTTATATAATTTTGTGATTACAAATGTTCTGACGGAATATGTGGAAACAACAGAAATGAAACTGGAAACCGTGGTACATGTCAGCGATCTGGAATGGGCAGTTGTGTTGCGAAATCACGGAAGTGCGATGGGAACGCAGGAGGAACTGGCAGAACTGCGGACCTGTCTGGCGGGTGCGTTTCCGGCAAGATTCTGCATGTACATGGGAAAACCGGCGGTACTGGATGAGATTTCAAAGAGCCGCGATCAGCTCGAAGAGATGGAAAAGTATGTAGTGCCGGATGAAACAGGGATTCTGTATGAGACACGCTGGTCCTTCGTAGAGCGTGATTATCAGGAAGTGCCGTGGAAAACGTATCTGGCTGAGATGGAGCGATCCGATTCCCTTGCGGCTGTGCGGGAAAAGCTGCAGGAATATCTGAAAAAGCGTGAGAAAAGCGGCGGTCTGCGAAAAGATTTCACAAGTCGTTTTTTTGAAGAAATGATACAGAATATATATGTTTATTTAAAAGAGAGCAATATCGTTTTCGGACAGATTTTTGACAGTGAAGAGTATGAAACGAAACGGAGAGAGGCGGTTCTTTCTGTGGTAGGTGCCCATGCGTTCATCGATTATCTGTTTGATGTGCTGGAAGGTCAGAAAAAGAACGAATCCCGCAGTGACAATGTGGTGGAGCAGCTAAAAGACTATATCGAACAGAATCTGAACGAGGATCTTTCAAGATCCGTGCTTGCAGGAAAAGTGTTCCTCTCAGAGGACTACGTTTCCAAAATTTTTATGAAAACAACGGGAATGTCGCTTCCGAATTATATTGCTGAGCGGCGCATTGAGCGGGCAAAGGAGTATTTGCGCAGTTCATCGCTTCCGATTAGCAAAATTGCGATGGAAGTCGGCTATGGAAATTTTTCTTATTTCAGTAAAACGTTCCGGGAGCTGGTCGGATGTACACCAAATGAGTACCGGAGCAGACAAAAATAACAAAAAAACGATGTCAATAACAAAAAAACGTTCTGATTAAAAAAGAGATGTGAAAAGACATCTCTTTTTTAATATACAGACTGCCGGAAAATGATAGAAAAACGCCCCTCTTTTTTGTATAATATGTTCATCGGTTGAAACGAGAGCATGAAAAAGAAAAATTGTAACGATTCAGAGCCATGCGAAATGGAAGAAAAATCGAGATGGGACTCTGAACAGTTACGAAAAATTTAAAGGAAAGAAGGGATGATATGTGAGCGCCAACCATAGTAAAACCAAAAAGAAAAGCTCCATAGGATTTGTAGAGGAAGTGAGAAGAAGCAGGCCATTATATTTACTGATGCTTCCTTCCATCATCATTTTTGCACTGTTTACGTACTATCCGATGTACGGAATTGTGATTGCATTTAAAAACTTTACACCTGCGGAAGGAATTATGGGAAGCAGCTGGGCTGGACTGAAATACTTCAAACAGTACTTTAACTCCTATCAGTTCGGTCTGACCATTAAAAACACAATTATCATCAGTCTTTACACCATCGCGGTAACATTCCCGCTTCCGGTTATCATGGGACTGCTGGTTAACCAGATGAAGGCACAGAAGTTTAAAAAATTCTTCCAGGTATCAACCTACCTGCCGCACTTTATCTCCACCGTTGTTATGGCCGGAATGCTGATCCTGTTCCTTTCCCCGAGTACAGGTATTATCGCAAAGCTGGTGGGAGTGCTTGGATTCAAGCTCCCGAACCTGATGGGAAGTGCAAAAGCATTCCCACACATTTATGTATGGTCTGAGGCATGGCAGCATGTAGGATGGGACAGTATCCTCTATATCGCAACACTTTCCTCTGTAGACCCGACCCTGTATGAAGCGGCAACAATGGACGGTGCCAACAAATGGCACAAAATGATCCACATCGATGTTCCGGCTCTGCTGCCGACGGCAACCATCATGTTTATCATGAGAATGGGAAGCGTTATGAGCATTGGATTTGAGAAGGTTTACCTGCTGCAGAATACACTGAACAGTACTTCAAGTGAGATCATTTCCACCTATGTGTATAAGATGGGTCTTGTGAGCAGCCAGTACAGCCTTTCCGCTGCAATTGGCCTGTTCAACAACATTATCAACCTGATTCTTCTTCTGGCAGTCAACTTCATTTCCAGTAAAATGAGTGATACCTCACTGATCTGACAGAATTTTGAGCCTACATAGGAATGGAGAGCAAAAATATGAGTAAAGCAAAAGCAGTATCAACAAATAAAGTAAAGAAATCCAGAGAAGACTGGATTTTCGATATCATCCTGTATACGATCGGCGTGCTTCTGATCATCATCACCCTGTATCCGATGTACTTCATCATCATTGCATCGTTCAGTGATCCGGCAGCCGTATCCAACGGACAGATTATGTTCCTTCCGAAAGGAGTTAACTTCAAAGGATACAAACAGCTGGCGAGCTATGCAAAGCTGTGGACCGGCTACCGTAACACGATTGCTTACGTAATTATGGGAACACTTGTGACAATTGTTGTCAATATTCCGGCTTCCTACGCGCTTTCCAGAAAGCATTTATATGGAAGAAAATTCTTCACGGCATTTTATCTGATCCCGATGTTCTTCACCGGTGGTCTGATCCCGACCTACCTGGCAGTACAGAGATTTCATCTGCTGGATACCTTCTGGGTTATGGTTGTTCCGTTCTCCGTTGTAACGTATTACATCATCGTAGGACGAACGTTCTTCAACAACAGTATCCCGGAGGATCTCTGGGAGGCGGCGCAGCTGGATGGATGTGGATACCTTGGATTCTTCTTCAAGATTGTGCTTCCGCTTTCCAAAGCCGTTATCGCTGTTATTGCCCTGTGGGCAGCAGTAGGACAGTGGAACTCCTACTTTAATGCATTGATTTATATCCGAAGCGAAAGTCTGCAGCCGCTGCAGATTGTCCTTCGAAGCATTCTGGTCGGCAATCAGACCATGAGTGCCATGAGTACCGGCGCTGCAGCCGTTGAGGCAAAGCAGATGGCCGATCTTATCAAATACGCGATCATCGTGGTTTCCTCCGCGCCGATCATGTGTATGTACCCGTTAGTGCAGAAATACTTCAATCAGGGTGTTATGCTCGGATCCCTGAAAGGCTGATCCTGCGGACAGGAGAGAAGTATTGCAAATAAAAAAATCATAAAGGAGAGATGATGATGAGAAAGAAAACGAAAATGGCCTGGAGCGTTGCTCTTTCGGCCGCAATGGCAGCCGGACTGCTTGCAGGATGTGGAAGTAATGGAGGAGCGGAAAGTACGAGTGGAAGCACTGCAGCAAGTTCTGCCAAGACAGAATCTTCTGCCGGCGATACAGCAGATACCAGTGACCGCCCAACCTACAAAATTGCAACGGTAAGATGGACCGATACCTGGCCGACCGATTTCCTGCATGAAGGCGTCATGAAAGAAATCGAGGACAAGATGAATATCAACATCGACTGGCAGGTTTATTACAACAGTGACTGGTCCGAGCAGAAATCTCTGCTGCTGGCTTCCGGAGACCTCCCGGATGCATTTCTTGGCTCCATCTGCTTAACACAGGCAGATATGGCACAGAACAAATCGGCATTCCTGGATCTGACAGATCTGATCGAAAAAGATATGCCGAACCTGAAAGCAGCCTTTGAGGCTGATCCGGAACTGAAAGCAGTCTGCACCAGCCGTGACGGAAGAATCTACAGCTTACCGAAGAAGCTTCCGCTTCGTCCGAAGGTTTGCGGCGATGTTATGTGCATCAACCAGGAATGGCTGGATAACTTAGGACTGGAAACACCGAAGACCTATAAAGAGCTGGAAGAGGTTCTTGTTAAATTTGCAACAGAAGATGCTGATGGTGACGGGGATCCGACCAACGAAATCGGTATCACAAATTCAGCAGGCAGCGGACTGTTAAGCGGTGATCTGCGCCACATTCTTTCCCCGTTCGGAACCATGGTAAGCCGTGACGGAAACTACATGGGACTGAATGGCGAAGGAAAACCGGTCTTCATGCCGATGGAAGAAAATTACAAAGAAGCAGTAAAATGGATGCGTCAGTTATGGGAAGAGGGCGTTGTTGACCCTGAGTACTTCACACAGGATGGCTCCATGAAGACAGCAAAACAGCAGGCAGATGGAGGTTCTCAGGTAGGTCTTATCTTTGGATGGACTGCAGATGCTGAGGTTGGCCCGAACGTAAATCAGTTTAAGACCCTTGAGGCAGTAGAAGGCTACGATGGAAACCACTACGTAGAAGCAGCAACCAATTACCTTGATATCTCCGACCGTGAGCTCATGATCTCCAAAGACTGTAAAGATCCTGACACCCTGCTGAAATGGGCGGATGAATTTTACACCGATCTTGCATCGTTACAGACCTTCTATGGTACGATCGGAAGCCAGATCACAGACAATGGCGACGGAACCTACAATGTAGATGTGCCAAGCGATGGATCTTCTCTGGATACTTCCGCATGGTCCAACTCCTTACGTGACTTCGGACCAAAATACATGAACGGAGATTTCTATGACAAAGTTTCTCTTCCGGAAGATCAGGGTGATGGTATCAAACTGGCAGACGATGCAATCAACGAGAAATATGTTGATACTGAGAAAAACTGCGGATTCCCGATGGTTCAGTATACCGACGAAGACCTTTCCAGAATCACGGCAATCGGAACCGATATCTATAAATATGTAGAAGCACAGTATGCGCACTGGGTAGTAGACGGCGGCATTGATGATGAGTGGGATTCCTACATCGATCAGCTGAAAGCTATGGGCATTGACGAGTTCCTTCAGATTCAGACAGATGCTTACAATGCATACAAAGAAAATCTGGCAAAATAAACAGAAAAAAATATTACCTGTAAGAAGCAGGCGTTGATCCGGCGGGTCAATGTCTGAAGTGCCAAACAGCAGGAGAAACGGCAGGCCAGAAATGACCTGCCGTTTTTGACAAAAGGAGGATTTTTACATGTTTTGGGAAAAAGAGGGTAAGTTAATTTATTCTTACGATGGCGAGACCGTCTGCATCGAAGCGTGGGGAAAAGATGCACTGCGTGTACGCGCGACAAAAAATCGAAGCTTTACCGGCCGCGACTGGGCGCTGGAAGCAAAGGACGCGCATGCGGGAGAGGTTGAAATCTTTGAGGATCCATCAGCAAAAGGCGGAGCCTTTGCCAATATGTATGAGGGAACGGATACTTCCTACGGAAAAATCACAAATGGAAAGCTTCATGCAGTGATTGATTCTGGCAGCGTCATTACGTTCTATCATGAGGATGGAAGAGTTCTGTTAAAGGAGCATTTCCGCCGTCTGCGCGATGAGGAAAGCATGCCGCTCAACATCATGGGACGCGAGTACAGCAACGGCGTCGGGGATAATTTCCGTATTGTAGCGCGGTTTGTAGCAAGAAAAGGTGAGAAAATCTTCGGAATGGGACAGTATCAGCAGCATGAGCTGGATCTGAAGGGCTGTATGCTGGAGCTGGCACAGAGAAACTCACAGGTCAGTGTTCCGTTCTATCTTTCCAGTATCGGCTACGGCTTCTTATGGAACAATCCGGGCGTCGGACAGGTGATGTTTGCGAATAATGGAACGGAATGGGTAACGGAATCCGGGAAAGAAATCGATTATCTTGTGATTGCAGGTGATACGCCTGCCGAGATCGAGGAGAATTATATGACGCTGACCGGAAAACCGCCGATGATGCCGGAATATGGCATGGGCTTCTGGCAGTGTAAGCTCCGCTACTGGAATCAGGAACAGCTTCTGTCTGTAGCAAGAAAATACAAAGAACTCGGTGTGCCGCTTGATGTGATTGTCGTCGATTTCTTCCACTGGACGAAGCAGGGCGAGTTCAAATTTGATCCGAAATACTGGCCGGATGTGCCGGGCATGTGCCGCGAATTAAAGGAGATGGGAATTCAGGTTGTTGTGTCGGTATGGCCGACCGTTGACATTTATTCCGAAAACTTCGAGGAGATGAAAGAGAAGGGTTATCTGGTTCGCACGGAGCACGGTGTACCGCTGACGATGCTCTGCGGCGGAAATGAAGTTTTCTTCGATGCGACTAACCCGGATGCAAGAACATATGTCTGGGAGAAGATCAAGAAAAATTATTATGATCAGGGTGCCAAGCTCTTCTGGCTGGATGTGGCAGAGCCGGAATACAGCGTTTATGATTTCAAGAACTACCGCTATCAGCTCGGAAGCGTACAGGAGGTCGGAAATATTTATCCGAAATATTATCTGAAAGCGTTCTATGACGGCATGACGGCAGAAGGCGATACTATGCCAATCAGCCTGATCCGTTCTGCCTGGGCAGGCAGCGCGAAATATGGTGCACTCGTATGGTCAGGCGATATTGTAAGTACCTTTGAGTGCTTCCGGCGCCAGGTACAGGCAGGTCTTAACATGGCGGTTGCCGGTATTCCGTGGTGGACCACTGATATCGGCGGCTTCCACGGCGCAAGAACCGATGACCCGGATTTCCATCGTCTGTACATCCGCTGGTTTGAGTACGGATGCTTCTGCCCTGTCATGCGTCTGCACGGAAACCGCAACCCACAGGAGGGCTACGGTGCAGAACAGATCGGATCCGGCAGTGACAATGAGATCTGGAGCTTTGGTGATGAGGCATATGAAATTTCCAAGAAATACATTTTCCTGCGTGAGCGCCTGAGAGATTATATCCGGGTACAGATGAAGAAAGCACATGAGGACGGAACCCCGGTGATGCGGCCTGTTTTCTATGATTTCCCGACAGATCCGGAGAGCTGGAATGTGGAGGACGCTTATCTGTTCGGACCGGATCTCTATGTTGCACCTGTGATGGAGGATCACGTAACGGAGCGCGAGGTTTATCTTCCGGCCGGAACGACATGGTTTAACGCATGGACCGGAGAAAAGTATGAGGGAGGACAGAAGGTAACGGTTGCTGCTCCGATGGATACTATTCCGGTATTCGTAAAGGAAGGAGCAGATGCAGAAAAGCTGCTGAATATTTTCTCTGAATAAGAGAATGTTCCCGTTCACCGGTACCAGGCGAACGGGAACAGAAAATCCTGTTCTTGCCATGTGAAACACGGACTCTGCATGGACAAAGCCGGAAAATATGGTATAATGGGCTGTGTTACAAAGAACATAGCTGCAAATGCATTCCGTGAGTGTAAAAGGACTGCCGGAGCTGCGCGGTAAGGTGCGGCGTCCGGCAGTCGCTCTGCAGAAAGAAAAAAGGAGGGGTGGATGCGCTTATGAATCTCTGGCAGAAAGGAAAACGAAGGATGCTGCATAGCGTTCGAATACGCAGTTTGAAGGATACGTCCCTGCGGCTTGGAACTCCGGTTTTTCTGGTCCTGATGGGGCTTGTTGTCTGCCTGCTCTGGGGCGTTTGGGAAAACCGCAAGCTGGCAGATAAATATATTGCCGATACGGCAAAGCTCTATGTCGATCAGATCAACCGTGATATGTCGCAGATCAACAGTGAACTGATCTATCTGCTGGATTCTGACAGCAATATCAAAGAAATCCCGGATCAGATAACATCGACAGATGCTCAGTATTATGAAATGGAGCAGACGCTGCGGGAGCGAAACCGTGTGCTGAAAATCCGTTACCATGAGGTACAGACCTTCTTCGTCTACGGTCAGAAAGCCAATGTTCTGATTACGGACAGCGGAACTATGTTTACCGAGAGTAAGGGAATGACAACGCTGAATCAGATGCTGATGTCCTATCTGCAGATTATGACATCAAAGGATTCGATCAGCACACAATGGACTGTGATTACGTTTGGCGACGACGACTATATTGTCGGCTGGTACGCGAAAAACAAAAAAGTCATAGGCTGCGTCATCAATCTGAATCTGATTTTCCGGACCATCCGCGCCAAAACAGAGGAGTATGATGTCATTCCGTTTATGGTGGATGCCAGAGGCCGTGTCATGACGCAGGCAGATACGTCGGAAAAATATAAAAATGAGATTATCGATTTTTCCAAAGCGGGAGAGAAAAAAGAGAAAAATGCGACGGTCTATTCCTACCAGCTTGGAACGGTCGGAAAAATCAATCTTATGGTTCTGCCGGGAGGAGGTATTCTTGAGAATGTACTGATTATGCAGATTGCATTTGTCGTCCTGATCGCGGTTCTTCTGATTGTCTGCGCATTGGAAATTACAGCATATTACCACCGGATTCTGGAACCGCTGGAAAAATTCGGACAAAAACTGGAGGAGCTGGAAAAAGAGCAGAGTCTGAATGACGATGGAAGCAACAATCTGTTAGAGCTGGAGTCTGTGAGCGGCAAATTCAAGGAGCTGCTGCGGAAAATACAGGGATTGAAAATTGCGATCTACGAAAAAGAGCTTGCCGAACAGAAAGCCGAGCTGGAATACACGCAGGAACAGATCAAGCCACACTTCTTTCTGAACTGCCTGAGCCTGATCCATGGCATTGCGGATAAGAATAACGAAGGCGAGATCGTTGAGATCACAACGGTGCTGTCCGACTATATGCGCTACATTTTCCAGGATTCCAAGAAGCAGCGCGATGTGGAGGAAGAGCTGGAACACATTGAGGCATATATCCGCATCCAGAAGCTGCGGTACGGAGAAGAAGCCTTTTCCTTTGAAGCAACGACGGATGGTGATATCGGAGAATGGAAGGTTCCGTCTCTTCTGCTGCAGACACTGGTGGAAAACTCCGTAGTACACGGTGTATCCCTGGACCGGAAGAGTGAGATTTCCCTATATCTCACAAACGAGACGTACGAGGACGGTGAGTACCTCTACATCTGTATTTCCGACACCGGAAACGGATTTTCGAAAGAGGCACTGGATGCAATCGAAAACGACACGCCTATCATCTACCACGGCCGTCACCATGTCGGCATCTCCAATATAAAACGCCGCCTGGCGCTGATGTACGGCGAACGGGCGAGCATTACGTGCTCCAATATGGATGAAAATTACGGAGCCGTCGTAGAGGTGCGGCTGCCGAAAACAGAATAAAGCGAAAAGAAAAAAGGCGGGAACCCGGAGAAACATAGAGGGTTCCCGCCTTTTTGCGTGAAAAAACTGCAGGAGCTTCCGGAACCTGATGGATCCGGGAAGCTCCTGCAAAGGGGGAGATGATTCAAAAACTGTTTTCTGTATCAGATACGGGAAACTCCGTCATCGGTATAACGCTCGTAGGAAGCGCCTTCGTATCCGACCATGCGGATGCTTTCCTCTTTGATATCCGGTATGGATTCTGCAAAATCAGCAACCGGGATTGCGCAGCCTTTGCGGATGAAGAGCGGAACCTCATTCAGGGCAACTTCTACATAGTGGATACCTTTTGGAAGAACCTCCTGGAACATGTTTCCATTGCCGAGGAATTTTACAAACATCATTTCTTCCGGCAGATATACGTAACGGCCGATGGCATTCTGGGTGTAAACCGGTGCGATCATGATCTCATTACCGATCATCAACTGAGCTTCTGTATTTCTTGCCAGTTTGTCGTCCGGATAAACGAAGGCAAGCGGTTTGAAGTACATATCGTCGTTTAAAGCAGCCTTCATGTACTCGCTGTACAGATACGGAACGAGGCGGTAGCGGACGCCGATGACGTTGCGGAAGTCCTCGATATGCTCAAACTGGTAAGGTTCCTGCTCACGTGTTCCGAGTGCAGCATGGTTTCTCATCAGAGGAGTGAAAACACCAAGTGCCAGCCAGCGGAGCAGCAGGTCTCTTGTGGTATTTGCACCGAATCCGCCGAGGTCGGCTCCGGTATAGAGGAAACCGCACATGTTGAGGGACGGCATCATCTTCAGGTTCAGCAGGATGTGTGACCACCACGAGCAGTTGTCTCCGGTCCAGATTCCACCGTAACGGTGCATGCCGATGTAGGAAGAACGGGAGAACATCAGGATTCGCTTATCCGGGGAAATTCGTTCAAAAGCTTCACCGGCAGAACGTGTCATGTTGTAGCCAAACAGATTGTGTACCTTGTCATGGCGGACCTGTTCGCCGTTTACGTTGTGATAGAAGCGTTTATAGTCCTCATGGTTGTTTGCCAGTGCCTGAAGCTTTCCGCCTACCATGTAGTGCGGAACCTCCGGGTCACCTTCCACATATTTCTTTGCAGTCTCCTTGAAATCAGCAAGGCCTTCCTGGGAATAGAAGATGGATGGCTCGTTCATGTCATTCCAGAAGGCATCGATTCCCTTGGAAACGAGAACATCGTATTTGTCACCAAACCATTTTCTGGCATCTGCATTTAAGACATCCGGGAAATGAGTCCAGCCCGGCCATACAGTAGCTTCGAAGTAGGAGCCATCCTCACGGCGGCAGAAGTAGCCTTTTTCACAGCCCTCTTCGTAAATGTCATAACCCTCTTCGACTTTCACACCGGCATCGATGATCGGAACGAGATGGATCTTTTCTTTTTTCATATCCTGTACAAATCCCTCGAAATCCGGGAAACGTTCTTCATTTACGGTGAAGTCCTTGTAATCCTGCATGTAGTCAATATCCATGTAAACCATATCGAGCGGCACATGGTTTTCGCGGTATTTTTTCACTACCGTGCGGAAATCATCCTCTGTTTTGTAGCCCCAGCGGCTCTGACCGTAACCGAAAGCAAACTTCGGAGCAATGTAGCTGCGTCCGATGATGCCGCGGAACTGTTTTACGATATCAAGATCGGAATCACCGGTGATCATGTAAACGTAGAGATCTGCGTTTTCGCAGGAAACAGTCATTGTATCGGAAGTCGTGTAGCCGATATCGAAACGCAGGGTGCCCGGATAATCGAAGAAGAATCCTACGTGTGTCTTGCCGGAGATGATGATGAAGTTGTGTGCTGCATACAGAGAGGTTTTGCTCTCTACGTGGTTTGGATCATCAGCGCAGTCACTGATGTAAAGAAAACCGCGTTTGTTGATGCCGCGGTTGGCTTCGCCAAGTCCGAATACCATGTCCTCGTCAGCAAGCTTTGTAGTGAAGGAGAAGCCGTTCTCGGTGGAGAAGGTACCGTAATCCGGGTTTCCTTCGGAAGAGGGGATCTCTTTTACGACAGCTTCGGTTTCAAATGGGGTTCCGTAGACAAATTTTTTTACCATGTCATCCTCCTTGTAAAATAAATGGAAAATATAGTGTTTTGGTTAGGTTTAGCGCAACACCTTTGTAATTTTATTATAACAGGGATCGGAAAAATGTCTAGCAAAATTCTTCCTTTTTTTAACAAAAAAACGTGTACAGAAAAAAATCAGGTTATGTTGGCAGGCCTTCTGCGCGTTTCCGGAAATCTCTCGGCGTACAATGGTAAGTACGCAGAAAAATTTTGGAATAATAACTCTGATGATTGAAACCGCATGCGGTACAGATTTCCGCGATGGACATTTTGGTTGTGTTTAGCAGATGACAGCTTACTTCCAGACGGTAATGATTCAGAAAATCAATTGGGCTCTGGCAAAGATAGCGGCGGAAAATCTGACAGCATTTATTGCGGCAGACTTTTCCGGCGGCGGCGATCTCTTCCAGATTGATGGATTCACTGTAGTGGCTGTAAATATAGGAAACCATATCGCGCTGGATCAGAAGATCTGGATCCTGTGAGACGGCGGTGTTGCCGTCCGGCATCATCGGATGCGTGCGCAAAAGACGGCACCACAAAAGGGAAAGCAGAGCAGCAGCCTCGATTTCGTAGGCGGTCGGCTGTTCCTTCTTCAGCCGGAGAATTTCCGGGAGGGTCTGCAGCGCTTCAGTATCTTCCGGATTTTCCGGCTTCAGATGAAGATATTCCAGAGCCGGATTCGAAAGAACCGGCGTAATATAAGACTGGTACAGAACGCTGTTCGCGGTGAGGATTTTCGGATGGCACAGGATACAGATAAAGTCACATTCCTGGCCGTTTTCAGAATATCCGTAGTGCATCTGGCGGGAATTGACGATAATCGCCTCCCCGGCGTTTAAAAGGACTCTTTTTCCATTGATATAGTAGTTCATCTGACCGGAGCGGATCTGTACCCATTCGATATCCTCATGCCAGTGGCAGAGCGCCCGGTGATCCGGATAGGAAGAAAGCAGTCCTTCCCGGATATAAAGCGGAATGCCGACTTCATCGTAGCGGACGATCTCGGATGCGTCCTGCATGACTTTTGTAATTGGGTCATTTATCATAAAAACCTCCGTGAAAAAGTACAATTATTATAAAAAATAAGGAATATTGTCGTAGAAAAAACGCAAAACCTAAGATAATATGATTATAACATATACGTGTATGGAATAAAACAGAAAAAAGGAAAAAGAAATGAAAAATCAGAGGGAAATCAAGAAAAAAGATCCAGAATTCTACCGGAAACTTCTTGCACTGCTGATCCCGATGGTTGTACAGAATCTGATGAATGCACTGGTAAGTGCGTCCGATGCGTTAATGGTCGGTACGCTGGACCAGAATTCCCTGTCTGCAGTTTCGCTTGCCACACAGATTTCTTTTGTCCTGAATCTCTTTTATGCGGCGATTACGATCGGAACAACGGTCATGGTCGTTTATTTCCTGCTGAATCTGGATGAAATGATTAAGCTTCCTGCCGTATACAGACACTATAAAAAATATCAGTGGGTGAATAATATTACCAGGGAGGATACAGAATAATGAAAAACGTAGAGAGAAGAGACAGACAGTTACCGTACATTTCCGATGCAGAGGTCATGGAGCAGCAGATGAATGCGAGAAGACTGACGCAGAAACTGAACACCATCGACCGTTCGGATTTTGACGGAATCGCAGCCATTGTAAAAGAACTGTTTGGAAAATCCGAGGGTGCATTTGTCAATCCGCCATTTTACTGTGACTATGGCTTTCATATTGAGGTTGGAAAAAATTTCTTTGCAAATTATAACTGCACCATTCTCGATGTGGCAAAGGTAAAAATCGGAGACAACTGCCAGATGGCGCCGAACGTTGCCATCTATACTGCAGGTCATCCGGTGCATCCGGCGGCAAGAAACAGTGCGTATGAATACGGCATTGAAGTTACCATCGGAGATAATGTCTGGATTGGCGGAAATACCGTTATTTTACCAGGCGTACATATCGGAGATAACGTTGTTATCGGCGGCGGAAGTGTTGTAACAAAGGACATTCCGGACTGGTCGATTGCAGCAGGAAATCCGTGTAAAGTCATTCGGAAGATTACCGAAGAAGATAAACAGTACTATTTCAGAGATAGAAAATTTGATGATGAAGCATGGGAGGTAATCAAAAATCTGTAAAAACGAAATGTTTTCTTGGGCAGTTATGCGACGAAAAAAACTCTGTACCGTATCCATCCGGGAATTTCCGGGGATGCGGTGCAGAGTTTTTTTGCGATAGGAGACAGGAGATTCTGCCGGATTTTGCTGTGGCAAAAAATGTGAATCCTGCTTTTGTGCAGCAAAAAATGCCCAGAGCCGGAATCGAACCAGCGACACGAGGATTTTCAGTCCTCTGCTCTACCAACTGAGCTATCTGGGCATTTTGATTTCCTGTTGGAAACCTCTGTTAATATAACATGGATTCGCGAAAATTGCAACTGTTTTATCGAAAATCGCGAAAAAATTGTGCTTTTGGAGGAATGGCGGTGTATTTTCGTTCGAGAATGTGGTAGTATAAAGGGTATGCAAAGAGATGTACTCTCGGAATCTTTCTGCAAAAATCATCTCTCAAAATCAAGCACAGAAAGGCTCCGAGAGTACAGAGAGGAACAAAGGAGAAATGGTAAAAATAGTATGAAAATGATTCTGACTGCGGTCAACGCAAAATATATTCATTCCAATCTCGCAGTTTACACGCTGCAGGCGAGCGCGGAGAAAGCCGGTGTGTTCCCGGAGATCCGTGAGTTTACGATCAACCAGTCAAAAGATTCCATGCTGCGGAGTCTGTTTCTGGCGCATGCGGATGTCGTCTGTGTGTCGTGTTATATCTGGAACATATCTATTGTGGAAGATTTGATTACAGAATATCACAAAATCAGCCCGGAAACGAAGATCTGGCTTGGCGGGCCGGAGGTGTCGTACCACGCGGAGGAGATGCTGGAGCAGTATCCGTTCCTTGACGGAATCATGAAGGGTGAGGGCGAAATTACCTTCCGTGAACTGGCAGTGTATTACCAGAATCAGGAGAACGGCGCGGATGGGAAAACGCTTGAAGAGATCCACGGCATTACATACCGTGATGCAGAAGGAGCCATCAAAAGCAACCCGTGGCGTCCGGTCATGGATCTGTCCGAGGTGGATTTTCCGTATGCGAATCTGAAAAAATTCGAGAACCGCATCATTTATTATGAGTCAAGCCGCGGTTGCCCGTTTTCATGCAGTTACTGTCTTTCTTCTATTGATAAGCGGCTTCGGTTCCGAAATCTGGATCTGGTCAAAAAGGAACTCGCCTTTTTCCTGGAACAGAAAGTACCGCAGGTCAAATTTGTGGACCGTACGTTCAACTGCAAGAAAGACCATGCAATGGCGATCTGGAAATTCATTGCGGAGCATGACAACGGCGTGACGAATTTCCACTTTGAGATTGCCGCTGATCTGATTACTGAGGAGGAACTGGAACTCTTAAATACCCTGCGCCCGGGGCTGGTACAGCTTGAGATCGGCGTTCAGTCTACGAATCCGCAGACGATCGAGGCGATCCACCGGAAGATGGATTTTGGAAGAGTCACAGAGATTGTAAACCGGATTGCGAAGGGAAGAAACATCCATCAGCATCTCGACCTGATCGCGGGCCTGCCGTATGAGGATTATGACAGTTTCCGCCGTTCGTTTGCGGATGTCTATGCACTGCGTCCGCAGCAGTTACAGCTGGGATTTTTGAAAGTGCTGCGCGGTTCTTTCATGTATGAGCATACCGAGGAATATGACTGCCATTATCAGGAACGGGAGCCGTATGAGGTGCTTTATACGAAATGGCTGCCGTATGATGATGTGCTGAAACTGAAAGACGTGGAAGAGATGGTAGAAGTCTATTACAACAGCGGTCAGTTTGTCCACACGCTGCCGATGATCGAGCGGTTGTATGAGAACCCGTTCGACTTCTTCCAGGAACTCGGTGATTTCTACCGGGCGAAGGGCTACAGTGAGGCGGCGCATAACCGGATCCAGCGGTATGAAATTCTGCTCGAGTTTTTACGGGACGAAAAACAGCAGGACGAAGCATTCTTCCGCCAGATGATGGTACTCGATCTGTATGCGCGGGAAAATATGAAGACGCGGCCGCATTTTGCAAAGGATCCGTCGGAATGGAAAAACGAATCGCGTGATTTTTACCAGAAGGAAGCCGAAACGAGAACGCTTCTGCCGTCGTATGCCGCATACGACTGGAAACAGCTGCAGCGCATGACGCATCTGGAAGTCTTTGACTATGATGTGCTTGGAAGCGGAGAAAAGGCACGAAAGGTGATCCTGTTTGATTATCAGAAGCGCGATCCGCTGACCGGAAATGCGGAAATGATCGACTGCAGCAGCGGTTTTTACGCTTGACATTTCGAAAGAACATGAGATACTAATATTGCGTTGCAAAACGCGATCCGAAAAAGGAAAATACGTATGAAAATTCAAGATTTTGTAGTACTGGACCTCGAGACGACAGGGCTTTCGGTGAAGGAAGACCAGATTCTGGAGATCGGAGCGGTAAAGGTGCAGGGCGGAGAGGTCGTCGCATCGTATGAGACGTTTGTAAATCCGGGGAGAAAAGTACCGGAGCGGATCACCGCACTTACCGGCATCCGGGATGAGATGATCGCGGATGCGCCCGATGTGGAGAATGCCGTCCGTGGATTTTTAACCTTCTGCGGCGACCTGCCGCTTCTTGGCCACAATATTCTGTTCGATTACAGCTTTATCAAACAGGCGGCCGTCAACGCCCGTCTGGAGTTTGAAAAAGAGGCGTGGGATACTTTAAAAATCGCACGGAAAGCACTGCCGGATCTGGAGAGCAGAAGCCTTGAAGCACTCTGCGGCTACTATCAGATCCCGCGGGAACACGCACACCGTGCAATGGACGATGTGCTGGAAACGCTGGCACTGTTCCGAAAACTGGAAGAAGGATTTTCGGAAGATCACCCGGAATGGTTTGCCGCAGCGCCTCTGAAGGCCAAAATGAAACGTGAGGTTCCGGCGACGGAGGCACAGAAAAAATATCTGGCGGATCTGATCCGGTACCATGAGCTGGATCTCGAACCGGAGTGGGGAGCACTCACAAAAAGCCGTGCATCCCGCATGATCGATCAGATTATTCTGGCACATGGAAGAATGGAAAAACGACAGAGAACTGAGAAAAAATAGAAGAGAAAAAGAAAGGATGGAACGATGAGTAATAAAGTCAATCGAAAAGCCCCGACAGAGGCACAGAAAAAGAAGAAAGATCCGCTGGCAAAGAAGAGAAATGCAGCAAAGATACTGGCATTGATTCTTGCAGTGGTTATGGTGCTTGGTATGGTTCTTCCAGCACTTTTATGGCTGGTGTAAAGAGATTCTGTAAAAGACAGAGTGAAATGGGAAACGGATCAAGAAGAGGCACAGTATGAAAAACAGCAGAAAAATGAGAGGCCTGCTGGTGATGCTTATCGCATTCGCATTCTGCTTTTTGGCAGAACCAGTCAAAGCGGATGACCGGACAGCGCTGGACGGAATCTATGTAGAAGACATTTCCGTCGGCGGTATGACCGAAGAGCAGATCACACAGGCAGTAAACGACAAAATTGAACAGTTAAAACCCTCGGTTATCAACCTGTCTGCCGGAGAGCAGAATGCACAGGTGACAGCAGGGGATCTCGGACTTTCCTGTGCCAACCCGGAGGTGGCAAGAGAAGCCGTCACAATCGGGCAGGAAGGCAATGTACTGAAGCGGTTCCTGACACAGAACCGGCTCAAAAATGGAGAGACGGTGACGTTTTCCCTGAAATATACAGTCGATGGCGAGGCAGCGCGCCAGGCGGTAGAAAACAACACGGCTGTGCTGAACCGCGAGGCAACAGATGCAACGCTGACCCGCGAAAACGGCGAATTTATCGTCAATCCGGGCCAGACCGGATGCAGCGTCAACGTGGATGAGTCCATGGCGAAGGTTGTCAATTACCTGACGACAAGCTGGCGGGGCGGCATCGGCGGCGTAGAACTGGTAACAGAAGAAACACCGGCAGGCGGTAATCCGGAGCAGCTTGCACTTGTCAAAGATCTGCTCGGCGAGGGTACGACGGAGTATGGCAACGGTACGAGCGGCAGAAAACAGAATGTCGCAGTCGGCGCAGAGAAGATTAACGGAACGCTGGTACAGCCGGGCGAGGAATTTTCCGTAGAGGCGGTCGTTGTGCCGTTTGATGCGGAAAATGGTTATGCACTGGCAGCATCGTATGAGATGGGCAAGGTCGTCGATTCGTACGGCGGCGGTATCTGCCAGGTTTCCACAACGCTCTATGTTGCTGTCTTAAAAGCAGAGCTTGAGGTGACGGAGCGGTACAGCCATTCCATGATTGTCCACTATGTGGATCCGTCGATGGATGCGGCGATTGCAGAGGGATTGAAAGACCTGAAATTCATCAACAATACGGATGCGCCGATTTATATTGAGGCGAGCGCGGACGGAAGCACCCTGCATTTTGCCATCTACGGCCATGAGACGAGAGATCCGAACCGCACGGTCCACTATGAGAGTGAGACGACAAACACGGAGGATCCGACGCCGAGCCTGACGGAAGATGCGAATGCATCGTTTGGAACAATTGAACAGACATCGTACGGCTATCAGGGTTCGACGGCGCGGCTGTGGAAGATTGTGAATGACAATGGAAATGAGACGAAGGAGCAGGTGAATTCCAGCACTTACCGCATGACATCGGATGTCTATACCGTGGGAACAAAGACGGACAATGCAGCGGCGCGTGCGGAAATGCAGGCGGCGATTGCGGCAAATGATCTTGCAAAAGCAAAGGAAGTTGCAGCGAAATACAGCCAGAGCAGTTCGTCATCGAGTTCTTCGGAGAAGAAGGAAGACAGCAGCGATACAGAGAAAACGGAGGACGATGAGGACTAGGCGTTTTCTGGTTACAGTTCGCTGGGAACCAGTGAACTGTAACATTTTCCGTGAAAAATGGGAAAGCAGAGGGAAAAGGAGTACGGATTCCGTCTGCTTTTTCGTTTGAAACAGGAAGTTCGAGGAGGACAAGGGATGCGAAAGGGTAAATTACAGCAGAGCGTGCTGGTGCGCTCGGTGTTTAAGATGCTGGGGCAGAAAAGAGAGGACGCAGCAGGGCCGGCGGTTGGACGTGGGGTATCGGCATTTGCAGGAGAAAAGGAGACGCAGGTGTTTTCGTGTGCGCCGGTGCTGGTGAAGGATCCGGAGGACGCGGTGCTCGCGGTCTGCCGGGTGTGCAACAGTGTGGCCGCGGCGGGGGCATCGGCAAAAGGAGTGCTGGTGTCGCTGATGCTGCCGGAGGCGATGGAAGAAAAGGATTTAAAGGAGCTGATGCGGGCGGTTGACGGTGCGTGTGTGCGGTATGGAACTGCGGTGATCGGCGGGCATACGGAGGTGACGGACGGGGTTTTGTATCCGGTGCTTACCGTGACGGCGGCAGGCGGGACAACGCGTGCGGGGCTGTTTGATCCGTCGTGTGTGACAGCGGATTTGGATCTTGTCGTGACGAAGGGGATTGCGCTTGGCGCGGTGTCTTATCTGGCAAAGACAAGAAGGGATGAGCTTCTGACGAGATTTTCTCCGGGATTTATCCATGGGGCGGCGGATTTTTCGGAGGATTACTCTGTCTGCCGTGAGGCGGAGATTGCGATCGAGCACGGTGCGGCTGCGATGCAGGATCTCTCGGAGGGCGGGATTTTCGGGGCGCTCTGGGAGATGGCGGACGGCGCGGGTATCGGGCTTGATGTGGCGCTGAAGAGGATTCCGATCCAGCAGGAGACGGTGGAGATCTGTGAATTTTTCGGGGTGAATCCGTATCAGATGCTTTCGACGGGGGCGCTGCTGATTGCGGCGGCGGACGGCGAGGGGCTGGTGCAGAAAATGGCACTCGAAGGGATTCCATCGGCGGTGATTGGGCGGACGACATCCGGGAAGGAGAGGATTCTCCGGAACGGGGAAGAGGTCCGGTATCTGGATAAGCCGCAGATGGATGAGATGTACCGGGTTGGCAGATAAGGCTTAAATATACGACAGGAGTGATTGGTAAAATGGCACATTTGAATATTGTTCTTCATGAGCCGGAGATTCCAGCAAATACAGGTAATATCGGACGGACGTGTGTGGCGACGGGGACGAGGCTGCATCTGATTAAGCCGCTGGGGTTTGATATTTCGGACAAGGCGGTCAGGCGCGCGGGGCTGGATTACTGGCCGAAGCTGGATGTGACAGTGTATGAGAGTTACGAGGATTTTCTGGAGAAAAATCCGGGGGCGAAGATTTACTATGCGACGACGAAGGGGCCGCAGACGTATGTGGATGTGCAGTATGAAGAGGACTGCTTTATCATGTTCGGAAAGGAAAGCGCGGGGATTCCGGAGGATATTCTGTACGATAATCAGGAGACGGCGGTGCGGATTCCGATGATTAATGATATTCGGTCGCTGAACCTTTCAAATTCCGTGGCGATCGTACTGTACGAGGCACTGCGGCAGAATAGCTTTGACCATATGCAGCTCGCGGGGCATTTGCGGACGCATGAGTGGAGGTAGACGGACGGGACTCTGGTGATCGTAGACGGAGCTGCATTCTTTTTATAAGGAAGAAGTTAAGATCATTTCCAATTCGGCAAAGACCTGCTCTGCGTAAAGCTGTTTGATTTCGTGGCGGGTCATGCCGGAGACGTTGGTCTGGAAGGTGAAGGTGTGGGCTTGGGCTTTGTATAAAACACAGAAGTAGACGACGCCCTGTACGCTGTCAGCGTTGTTGGGGTCGAGATTTCCGGTTGTGCCGGTGATTCCGATGGCGATGGCGGTGTGCAGGTTTTCTTGTACTGTGCGGGCCATGGCTTCGGCGCATTCGGGGGAGTAGACGCCGTGGATTTCGATGACGGAAGGGTCGACGCCGACGAGGACTTTGGTTTCGTTCAGATACGTGACGTAGCCGCCGGGGAAAATGGCGGAGGCGCCTTCGGTGTCGGTGATCAGGGAGGCGATCAGGCCGGAAGTGCAGCTTTCCATGGTGGAAATGGTGGTGTGGGATGCAATGAGCTGTTTGATGATGGAATCAATGGTGTTTGGGTTCATAGTGAAAATTACCTCCAGAGTTAGTTTGATATGTCTGGCAAAAAAGCCCCTAGGCGGAGGGGCTTATTTTGGTGCTTCGCCTTTGGCGAGTGTAAAGATAAATTCGGTACCAACGCCCTCTGTACTGATGACATTGATATTCTGGTTATGCGCAGTGATGATCTCTTTGACGATTGAAAGCCCAAGTCCCGTTCCTTTGCGGTCCTTGCCGCGGGAGGCGTCGAGCTTGTAGAAGCGCTCCCAGATTTTCGTGATGCTTGCCTTTGGAATGCCGCAGCCGGTGTCCTTGACGGAGACGAAGACTTTACCGTGCTTCTCCGTTGTCTCAACTGTGATGGTGGAATCGTTGTTGCTGAATTTGATTGCATTATCAATGAGATTGTACAGCACCTGCTGGATTTTTCCCATATCGGCGCAGACGTATAAGGTGCGCGATGCGAGGATCAGTGAAATGGAAATCCGCTTTTTTGTGCAGGTTCCCTCAAACGAAGCGGCGGTATCCTTGATGACGGCGTTGATGTCAAACGAGGTCAGATCGAGCATATTCCCTTTATCGTCGATGTCGTTCAGCGTCAGCAGGCTCTGCGTCAGCTTGTGCAGCCGTTCTGTCTCAAACAGAACGATTTTCAGATATTTTTCCTGCATTTCCGGCGGAATCGTTCCGTCTAGGATTGCCTCCACGTAGCCTTTGATCGAGGTCAGCGGTGAGCGGAAGTCGTGAGAGACGTTCGCCACAAATTTCCGCTGGTATTCGCCGGTCTTGTTCAGCTCGCCGGACATGTAGTTCAGCGTGGAAGCGAGATACCCCATCTCATCGTGAGATTTAACATCAATTTTGTGGGTCAGGTTGCCGGAGGCATACTCCTTTGCACCGTTGATGATCTTTTTCAGCGGCCGGTACACGACGAGGGAGAAAAAGATCAGAATCACAAACGAGAGTCCGAACACGAGCAGGAACAGAAAATCAATCCGTGCCAGCAGACTTTCCCTCTGCTGATAGACGTCCTGCAGCGGAAGGTGGATGGCGACATAGCCATTGATCCGGAAATCGGAGGTGACGGGAACCATGACGCTCAGCATCTTGTCTTCGAAATAGCCGAAAAACGTTCCCGTGCTGTAATACTCGCTGCCGAGCGCAACTGGATCAAAACCGTCGATGATCTCCGGGTTTTCCTCATCGAGTGCAGCTGCCGTGTTCAGCAGAATTTCCCCGTCTGCGCTGATGAGCCAGATCTTGGAATTGTGATAGGAAGCCAGTGCACTGAGCGAATTGTAAAGATCCGTCAGGGAACGCTCACTGTGGTAATAAAGGTCGCCCTGTTTGGAAGCGATCTGCGTGGCCTCCCGGTACAGACTGGTGCTCGCGCTGGAGACCAGACTGTCCTCCACCATGCGGGAGCCGACCGTTGAGATCAGCGTAAAGCCGGCAATGGCGAGAATGACATAAATGAGAATTAATTTCCGGTAAAGCGTGCGTCGCATTATTTTTTAACCTCAAACTTGTAACCGATGCCCCAGACCGTCGTGATGGCCCAGGAGGCATGGTCCTTGATTTTTTCGCGGAGACGTTTGATATGAACGTCTACCGTGCGGGTATCGCCGATGTACTCATAGCCCCAGATATGGTCGAGGAGCTGTTCTCGCGTAAAGACCTGGTTTGGTGAGGAAGCAAGGAAGTAGAGAAGCTCCAGTTCCTTCGGCGGCATATCGACGGTGCGGCCCTGGTAAATGACGGAATAGTTCGTCTGGTTGATGATAAGATCCGGGTACTCGACACATTTTCCTGCGGTCGCGGACACCGGGATCGTGCGTGATGGCTGAAATCTCCGCAGCACTGCTTTCACACGGGCAACGAGCTCCTTGGAATCAAATGGTTTGATGATGTAGTCATCCGCGCCGAGTTCCAGGCCGAGGACTTTGTCGAACACCTCGCCCTTTGCCGAGAGCATGATGATCGGAACATCGGAATCGTGCCGGATTTCGCGGCAGACCTGGTAGCCGTCCATGCCGGGCAGCATCAGGTCGAGCAGAATCAGGTTCGGCTGGAAGGAGTGAAACTCCCGGACAGCCTCTTCTCCATCGTTTACAATTTTTGTGTCATAGCATTCCTTGGTCAGATAGAGAGAAATCAGTTCTGCGATATTGTTATCGTCATCGACGATCAGAATTTTCTGTTTGGAAGCCATAAAAGATTCTCCTTCACTGGGGACAGGACGGAACCGCATACAGTATGCGTTCCGTCCCATATTTTCCTGAGTTTTTATTTCTTAAACGTAACAATCGTAACGCCGGCATCGCCCTCGCCAAATTCCGCTAAATGGAAGTCCGCTACGTGTTTCTGGCGGCGCAGATAATTGTGAATGCCTTTCCGCAGTGCGCCCGTTCCTTTTCCGTGGACAACGCGGACACTCGGCAGATGGGAGAGATAAGCGTCATCGAGATATTTGTCGAGTTCGGCAACCGCTTCATCCACCGTTTTTCCGAGCAGATTGATCTCGGTAGAAATCGTGGCAGCCTTGGAAAGCTTCGATTTTCCGCTGCTTGTGCGGGAGATGGACGGGCCGGTGATGACAGCCTCGTCGATCAGCACAAGGTCGGAGATATGCACTTTGGTCCGCATGATACCCATCTGGACGAAGAGATTTCCCTTCGAATCCGGGCGGGTGCTGACAGTACCTTTGAGATTCATGCTTAAGACTTTGACGGCATCGCCGAGATGAAGATCCTGCGGGCGGAGATTTCCGGTGCGCTTCGGCACTTCCTTCGCCTTTTTCTTATCGAGCTTGTTCATTTTTTCACGCAGAGCGGTACGTTTCTGCTCCATTTCGCGGACGGAAACATTCTCTTTTCCAAATTTCTGGAAATCGCGCATCGTCTGGTCGGCGTATTCCTTCGCCTCGCGGAGAATTCTCTGTGCCTCCTCGGTTGCATTGGAGATCATCTTTTCTTTTCTTGCGTCGATCTGTTCCTGATTCTTGGCAAGGCTCTGCTTCAGGGATTCGACTTCCGCGCGGGTGCGGGCAAGCTCTTCTTTTTCGCGTTCCAGCGTGATCCGGTTCTGCTCGAGAGTGGTCAGAACGTCTTCAAACGATTCATCCTGCTCGCTGATTTCGTCTTTTGCCTTGTTGATGATGTAGTCCGGCAGGCCGAGTTTGCTGGAAATCGCAAACGCATTACTCTTTCCAGGAACGCCGACGAGCAGGCGGTATGTCGGGCTTAAAGTCTCGACATCGAATTCACAGCAGGCATTCTCCACGCCCGGTGTGGATAAGGCATAGATTTTCAGTTCACTGTAGTGTGTCGTTGCCATGGTGCGGATGCCGCGCTCGTGGAGCGTAGAGAGGATCGCGATGGCAAGCGCCGCGCCCTCTGTCGGGTCGGTACCGGCGCCGAGCTCATCGAATAGGACGAGGGAATTGCGGTCTGCCTTGTCGAGGAAGGAAACCACATTCGTCATGTGGGAGGAGAAGGTACTCAACGACTGCTCGATGCTCTGCTCATCACCGATATCGGCGTAAACCTCGTCGAAAACGGAAAGGGAGGAGCGGTCGAGTGCCGGAATGTGAAGTCCGGACTGGCCCATCAGTGTTAAGAGTCCGACCGTCTTTAAGGAAACCGTTTTACCGCCGGTATTCGGTCCTGTGACGATCAGAAGGTCGAAATCTTCGCCGAGCGACAGATCAATCGGAACGACTTTTTTCGCATTGATCAGCGGGTGGCGTGCCTTGCGCAGGTGGATTTTACCTTCGGTGTTGAAGATCGGCTCATTGGCGTTCTGCTCCATTGCAAGAGCGGCGCGCGCGAAGATGAAGTCAAGCTCTACCATGTTTTCGAGGTCGTAACGGATCTCATCGCGGTGCAGGTCTGCCTGGGCACTCAACGTAGAGAGGATGACCTCGATTTCTTTTGCTTCTTCAATTTCCAGCTCACGGATATCGTTGTTCAGTTTGACAACGGCCATCGGCTCGACAAAGAAGGTGGAACCGGTCGAGGACTGGTCATGTACCATGCCAGGAACCTGGCCTTTGTACTCGGATTTGATCGGGATACAGTAGCGGCCGTCGCGCATCGTGATGACGGCATCCTGCAGATACGTGCGGTAGGAACCGTTGACGAGCGAGATTAACTGGCTGTGGATTTTTTCCTCACACGATTTGATGGAACGACGGATACGGCGTAGATTCGGGCTTGCATCATCGCTGATTTCATCCTCGGAGAGAATACAGCGGCGGATTTCCGTGGAAAGCAGCGTCAGAGGCTCCAGTGTTTCGAAGAGATCTTCGAGGCTGTCCGGCGTCTGGTCCGCATTTTCGCGGCGGCCGTACGCTTTGACGCGTGCCGTGTTTTCCAGAAGTGCGGCGGTCTGCAGAAGCTCCGTGATGTTCATGGAGCTGCCGATTTCGAGACGCTTTAATGCGCCGCGGATATCTTTGGCATCACCAAAGGAAATGTGGCCTTTTTTAAAGAGCCGGGTGAGCGCGTCGTGTGTTTCGTGCTGCATCCGTGTAATCTGGGAAAGGGAAGAGGAAGGAACGAGTTCCAGACATTTCTTCCGGCCCAGCGGAGAACTGGCATACGAAGCCAGTTGTTCGATAATTTTGTCGTATTCGAGCGTTTTTAATGCTTTCTGATTCATAATACTTACCTTTTCGTAATTCATAATTCAGTCATTGTCTACAGATAACGCGGTATTTTTGATGCAATACCGCACGGATCTGATGTTACAGTTCACAGGTACCCTGCGAACTGTAACATTCGCAGCCCTCATTTAAAGTTTTGCTTCGCAAAAGGAGGGCTGCTCACACCTGAATCACTTTCTTACGCAGCGAAACAGCAAGTGTTTCACTGCTGAGTGAACAGTAGCGATCTGATTATATATCTGCACGGGAAGTACAGACCGGAAGTGGAATGTGGGTCACAGGTTTTTCCACTCCCCCAATTATACCTTAAAAAAGAAAAGAAAGAAACCCCAAGAACGAGAAAATGCAGGATGTTGCGCAAATGAGAAAAAAATGTAACAGTCTTCATAAAATGTTCATATCTATCTGGTAAAGTTTTTTATATATGTGAAGATTGCGGAAGCGCATATGCGCAGAGCAGTTCGGTATGGAATACAGATGTATGGAGAAAGAAATGTATGGAAAATGACCCAAAACCTTACAAATTCATGAAAGAGAGCATCAAAAAGCAGCCGCCCGACTGGAAAAAGATTGTTCTTCTGATTGCCGGATGGCTGGCACTTGCGGCGCTTGGCGGTCTGGTTGCGGCCGCGGTATTTGCGGTGACAGAGCCAAAGATTGCAGAAGCAGTTACCAGGGAAGAGCTGCCGGCGAAAGTGGATATCCCGGGAGATGAGGATCCAAACAGCGGACAGGAGCCGGATGAGACAATTACCGCATCTTCGGCGAGTGCGTCGGTAGACAGCAGCGGCTCCGGTTCGGAAATCAGCAGTTCTACAGTGGATAGCAGTACTTCAGAAAGCAGTGTATCCGAAAGTACGGTTTCCGAAAGCACAGAGGAGAATGGAGCGGCAGAGGGAACGGAAAGCAGCACTTCCGAAGAGCCGGAGGAGGGCAGCGAGGTTTCCAGTGTCGATGGGGAAACGGATGCGGAGGAAAAGAACAGCAGCCTGAAAAATTATGAAGCGCTCTACCAGGATATGCTGGAAGTAACGGAAAAACCAAAACGAGCGCTGGTTACCGTCATCGGCATTACCAATCAGATGGACTATTTTAACCAGAACTATGAAAACCAGCAGCAGATTTCCGGTCTGATTGTTGCGGACAACGGGCAGGATCTCTTTATTCTGACGGAATACCGCATCGTGGAAAATGTGGAGCGGATTCAGGTCACCTTCTGGGACGAGACGATGGTGGATGCCACATACCAGCGCCACGATCCGAGCACCGGCCTTACGATTGTGAAGGTGGATGAATCGAAGCTGGATGAGGAAACACGGGACGGTCTTGCGGTTGCGCCGCTCGGCAGTTCGTATCTCGTCAGCCAGGGTGACCCGGTCGTGGCTGTCGGAAGCCCGGTCGGCTACAGCAATTCGATTGCGTATGGTGTGGTGACTTCGGTTACGAACAAGATTTCCGCGCTGGACAATGAGTACAATCTGCTGACCACCGACATCCTCGGCAGCACGGACGGCAGCGGCATTCTGGTAAATCTTGACGGCGAAATCGTCGGCATTATTGCGCAGAGTTACAGTGCCAAGGGAAACAACGTGGTGACGGGCATTGCGATTTCCCAGATCAAAAAGCTGATCGAAAATCTTTCCAACAACGTGAGCCGCGCGTATATCGGCATCCGCGGACAGGATGTCACAGAAGAACTTTCCGATAAAACCGGCATTCCAAAAGGCGTTCTCATCAGCCGCGTCGCAGACGATTCTCCGGCGATGATGGCGGGCATGAAAGAGTACGATGTGATTGTAAAGGTCGGGGAGCACAAGGTTGAGACGATCAAACAGTACCATGAACAGCTTGGCAAATACAGCACAGGAGACGTGGTTACCGTGACGGCGATGCGGAAAGGCGCTGAAGGGTATGCGGAGATGACGTTTGATGTGACGATGGGGGAAGTATAAAAAACAGAGGCTTTCGGGAGCAGAAAAAGCCGGTTTTAGCCGGTGGGGCTTCCGGAAGCTTTTCTTTTCGAATGGTTTTCCACTGGCGGATGAAAAAATACGTGCATTCTGCAGGAAAATCTGGTAGAATTGGTAAGGCATGCAGGAGCACAGGCTTTGCATCATAAAAACGGCATCATAGAAACAAAAACGGAACACTGTGTCCGCATTTATTTTAGAAAAAGAGGATTTATTTTTATGAAGTATATCAACGAACTCCGGGAAGGAAACCGCATTTCCGGAATTTATCTCTGCAAACATAAACAGTCGGCTGTTACCAAAAACGGAAAACAGTACGAAAACGTGATCTTACAGGATAAAACCGGTACGATCGATGCGAAAATCTGGGATCCGAATTCTATGGGAATCCGTGAATTTGAAGCACTGGATTATGTAGATATTATGGGAGATGTTTCCAGTTTCAATGGAGCACTTCAGGTTTCCATTAAAAATGCAAGAAAAGCGGAAGAGGGCGAATATAATCCGGCGGACTATCTGCCGACGAGCCGTTACGACATCAATACGATGTATCAGGAGCTGCTCTCCTGGATCGGAACGGTGAAAAATCAGTATCTCTCCGAACTGCTGACGTATTATTTTATCCAGGATCAGGAGACCGCAAAACGGTTCCGCATGAGCTCTGCAGCAAAAAGCGTGCATCACGGATTCGTCGGCGGCCTTTTAGAGCATACGTTAAGTGTCACCCGTTTCTGCGATTTTATGGTAAAATCGTATCCGATTCTGAACCGCGATCTGCTGATTACGGCAGCAATTCTGCACGATATCGGAAAGACGAAAGAACTCTCCTTATTCCCGCAGAACGATTACACCAATGACGGACAGCTGCTCGGCCACATCATGATCGGTGCGGAGATGGTACACGATGCGGCGCAGAAGATCGACGGTTTCCCACAGGAACTCGAGAATCAGTTAAAGCACTGCATTCTGGCGCACCACGGCGAGCTGGAATACGGTTCCCCGAAAAAACCGGCAATGGTAGAGGCGGTAGCGCTGAACCTGGCGGACAATGCCGATGCCAAAATGGAAACCCTGACCGAGCTGTTTGACGCAGCGCCGGCCGGCAATGAGTGGCTTGGCTACAACCGGTTCTTTGAGTCCAACATCCGCAGAACAGGAGACTTTTCATGAGCTATCAGAAAAATGATGTACTGACGGTGAAAATTGAAGATATGGGACACGACGGAGAGGGTATAGGCAAATGCGAGGGCTATACCCTCTTTGTCAAGGACACCGTCATCGGCGATCTTGCCGAGGTAAAAGTGATCAAAGCAAAGAAAAATTACGGCTACGCGCGCCTGATGCGCCTGATCGAGCCGTCCGCGCACCGCGTCGAGCCGGTCTGCCCGGTTGCACGTCCGTGCGGCGGATGCCAGTTGCAGATGCTCGACTATGCGGAGCAGCTTCGCTTTAAGGAGAAGAAAATCGCCGGAAATCTCCAGCGCATCGGCGGCATGGCGGAGATCCCGATGGAGCCGATCGTGGGGATGGAAAATCCGTTCCGCTATCGAAACAAAGCCCAGTTTCCGATCGGGCAGGATAGAAATGGAAAGCTGATTACGGGATTTTATGCGGGAAGAACGCATCAGATCATGGAAAACCGGAACTGTTATCTCGGCGTGGAGCAGAACGAGGAGATTCTGAACCGCATTCTTGCCTGGATGGAGGAGAACGGCGTTCCGGCATACAACGAGGAGACCGGCAAAGGCCTGGTGCGCCATGTGCTGATCCGGTTTGGATTTATGACGAAAGAGATTATGGTCTGTCTCGTTGTGAACGGAAAGAAACTGCCGGCCGAGGAGAAACTCATCAAATCGCTGACAGAACTCGAAGGCATGACAAGCATTACCCTAAGCGTAAACCGTGAGCGGACCAATGTGATCATGGGAAAAGAAATCCGCTGCCTGTGGGGACAGGGGTATATCACCGACTATATTGGAACCGTAAAATATCGGATCTCCCCGCTGTCCTTCTACCAGGTCAACCCGGCGCAGACGGAAAAACTGTACGGTCTTGCCCTGGAATACGCAGACCTCACCGGAAATGAGACGGTCTGGGATCTCTACTGCGGCATCGGAACGATTTCCCTGTTCCTCGCGCAGAAAGCCAAAAAAGTCTACGGTGTCGAAATCGTCCCGGAGGCAATCGCGGATGCGAAGAACAATGCGAAAATTAACGAGATCGAAAACGCTGAATTTTTCGTTGGAAAATCGGAAGAGATTCTTCCGGCCTACTACGAACAGTACGCCAAAGACCACCCGGGCGAACACGCCCACGCGGACGTCATCGTCGTCGATCCGCCGAGAAAAGGCTGCGAAGAAAACCTCCTCCACACCATGGCCAGCATGCAGCCGGACCGCATCGTGTATGTATCCTGCGATTCCGCAACGCTGGCACGAGATGTGAAGGTGCTTGGGGAGCTGGGGTATGAAGTAAAGAAAGTCCGAGGGGTTGACCAATTCCCGATGACGTGCCATGTCGAGACTGTGGTGTTGCTACAAAGGAAGAATATGTAGAAATCCTTGAATTTACGCACTTTGTAGAGTTTTTCAGTTTCAGAAAAATAGGTGGAAATCACAAAGAAAAGAGCCTTGTGAAGAAAGTAACCGTTGTTGTTGCGTTAGACCTCGGGACGGGGAACACAAAGAATCTTGAATATGAAAATGAATAGAGAGCTATCAGATCATTGATAGATTATAGGGATACTTGTTAAAAGCGGGTGTCCCTATTTTTTATAGGGCATTTCAGAAATGGAGTGTCTTTTTTATACCAAAATATTAAAAATTCAGGAGGAAAATGAAAATGACAAACACAGCGTTAAGAGCAGAGAATAGCAATTCTCGCACAATTACTTTCAAGAGCAGGGAACACGAAAAATTTTATGAGGAATATCTGAAAAAATGCAGATATCAGGATGTCTACCATCGGGCTTTGGTTTATTGCCTGGGTATCGACAGAGACACAAGAGATAATGTGAATAAAATCTATAATTTTAAAACTGGATGTGTAAAAACGGAATGCCTGCAGGAAGGGTGGCAGACCAGTGGAAGTTTACGAATTGTCCGTATGGCATTTAACCTGTATTGTAATGGAACACCAAGCGTCGGAGATTACGAAGCAGAAGAAGATCAGTTGAAAGAATGTCAGTGTTATACCGTAGAGGATCTGTTTTGCTGTGGATATGCCCGGTATTTCTGGGAAGCTATTAAAATCCGTTATCCAGAGTATTGCTTTTACAAAGACTGGGAGGATATATATGCTGAAAATTAGATTACAGGGTACTTTGAGGGACATTCAATGGTTTCGACGTATTTTGGAAAATCATAAGGAATTGGATGTCCTGGAAGTATCTGATGCTTATGCAAATAAAGGAACAAGTAAATATTTTCGTGTTTATGTAGAAGTAGAAGAAAAACAGTAAATCGGAGGAAGGTATATGTGTAAAGTAATTGCTATTGCAAATCAGAAGGGCGGAGTAGCCAAAACAACGACAACCATCAATCTGGGAGCCGGATTGACAAAGAATGGGAAAAAAGTAGTGCTGGTAGATGCAGATCCGCAGGGACATTTGACAATGGGACTGGGATTTCCCAAAAATCTCAAAGTGACTTTAAAGAGTATGATGGAAAATATCATCATGGGGCTGGAGTTTGACCCAAAGGAAGCAGTTTTACACCATGAAGAAGGGATGGATCTGATTCCGTCCAATAAATTGCTTGCCGGAATGGATATGTCCTTATTTACTGTTGAGGATAGGGAAAAAGTACTGAAAGAGTATCTGGAACTGCTGAAGGATGAATATGATTATATTCTGATTGACTGTATGCCATCATTGGGAATGCTGACAATCAATGCATTAAGTGCAGCGGACAGTGTTCTGATACCGGTACAGCCACAATATTATGCGGCAGATGGACTTATGGAATTACTGAAAGTGGTAAAAGGAATCCACCAGAGATTTAATCCGGAATTGCAGATAGAAGGTATTTTGTTCACAATGGATAATTGCCGTTACAATAATGCAAAGAGAAACAAACAGGCAATTAAAACTACATATGGAAATGACATTAAGATTTTTGAGCAGACGATTCCGAGAACGGAAAGTCTTGCAGAAACAGCATCTGAAGGTGTAAGTATATTTGCTTATGATGGAAAAAGCAAAGGGGCAGACAGTTACAGAGAACTGGTTCAGGAGGTGTTGAAACATGCGTAGACCGAAAAAAGAGATTCAGCTTACCTCTTATGATGAGTTACTGGGATTAGAAGAATCACCGGAAAAGAGTATGAACCAGGTTGTGGAAATAGAACTGGAAAAGCTCTATCCTTTCAAAAATCATCCATTTCATGTAAGCGATGATGAAAAAATGGCTGAGACAGTAGAGAGTATTAAAAACTACGGTGTTTTAAATCCTGCTCTGGTAAGACCCCGATCAGAAGGTGGATATGAACTGATTTCAGGTCACAGGAGAAAAAGAGGCTGTGAACTGTGTGGCAAAACAACTATGCCGGTCCTTGTCCGAAACTATACAGATGATGAAGCTGTCATAATTATGGTCGATTCCAACATTCAGCGTGAAAATATTCTGCCAAGTGAAAAGGCCCATGCCTATAAGATGAAATATGATGCTATGAAGCACCAGGGAAGTAAAGGTGAAAAATATACGGCAGATATGGTTGGTGAAACAGCCGGGGACAGTGGAAGAACTGTGCAGAGATATATCCGTCTGGCTTCATTATCAGATGGATTATTGGAATATGTGGACGATAATAAAATCCCTATGATAGTGGGAGAAAAATTGTCTTATCTGAAACCACAGGAACAGGAATGGCTTCTGGAAGGAATTGTCAACAGTAATATCTTTCCGACAAAACAACAGGCAGAACAATTAAAGGAATGCAGTGCAAATGGAAAATTAAATCAGGGTTATATCTATGCCGTTTTATTGAAAAAAGAAAACAGTAAAATCAATGTAACCATTCCGGCAAAAAGAATCGGCAATTATTTTCCAGAGACATATTCTAAAGAACAGATAGAAGAAGTCATTTTTATGCTTTTGGATAAATGGAAACAAAACAGAGAAGGAGTAGCAGATGCAGAAGATACAGTTTGATTATTTTACGGGAATGGAAGCGGAACAATATAGCTTTTATCGTGTCCCGAAAGTGCTGTTTACAGAACCATGCTTTAAAGCTCTTTCTTGTGAAGCAAAGGTATTATACGGTCTGATGCTGGACCGTATGAGCCTGAGCATTAAGAACCGATGGCTGGATTCAGAGGACAGAGTATATATTATTTTCACGGTGGAAGAAATTGCAGAGCTGATGAACTGTGGAACCCAAAAGGCAGTGAAGCTGGTAAAAGAGTTGGACAGTAATAATGGGATTGGACTGATTGAAAAGAAACGTCTGGGTCTGGGAAAGCCTAATGTTATTTATGTGAAAAATTTTATGCTCAGAGAAGTGCCAGACCAAAAGCCGATGGATAGCTGTGCAGATTTGCAATCAGAGCAGAAAAATTATAGAAAATGTGCAGATCTGCAATCTGAGCAGGGAAACCATGAAGAATGTGCAAATCTGCAATCAGAAGCTGAGAATAGGGAAAAAACAGGCACTTTTCTGAATTGTGAAAATCATCATTCAGGAGTAGTGAAATCCACAATTCAGGATTGTGTGGAATCACAATTACAGAATGGTGAAAATCACAATTCAGGAATGATGAAAACCACAAATCAAGAATTTCCAGAATCACAATTCCAAAATTGTGAAAATCATCATTCAAGAATAGTGGAAATCACAAAACCAGAATATCCGAAATCACAATCTAATAATACTGATATTAACAAGACTGATATTAGTGAAACAGAGATAAATCAATCCTATCCAATCATATCAGGCAATCTGAAAAAGAAAAGAGATGTGATGGAGGAGATGCGGGCATATCGTGAAGTGATTCATGAAAACATAGATTATCAATATCATGCCAAAGAAGATGTGGATGAACTGGTAGAACTGATGATTGAAGTTATGATGATGCCGGAGGACAGTATGATTCGGATCGCAGGGACAGAAAAGCCAGTTGCTTTGGTGAAAAGCAGGTTTATGAAGCTGAATTATTCACATATCGAATATGTGCTGTTTTGTCTGAATCGAAATACGACCAAGGTTGGAAACATTAAAGCATATCTTTTGACTGCCCTGTATAATGCCCCGGCAACGATAAACAGCTATTATCAGGCAGAGGTTAATCACGATATGTATGGAGGATAAAGGAACATGAGAAATATGATAAAAAAAGTTATTGTTCCAGCACTGGTGATTGTTGTATTGTTTGCAGTGCTGAGACCGCTTTGTATCCAGGATGGGAAGTGCAATTATTTATTGCTGTTGCTACTGATGGGGATACCATTCGGAATTGGAAAAATGTGTGTCTGGATGGTTCCAAGAGGGTTTGACCTTGGAGGAACACTGGCAGTATGGACAATGAATTTTCTGATCGGAGGATTGATAGGAAGTGTCGTTCTTCTGGCAATGGTTGGACAGGCAATCATTTATCTTAGTGTTTTCTTGCTCACAGTTATTACAGGAATACATAAAATACCGAGAATAAAATGAAATAGATCTTTTGAAAAGCAGCTAAGACAAAATTAGCTGCTTTTTTTCTGGAAACTTTGCGACACAATGTCGTAAAGCTGGGATAAATTGCAGGAAAGGAGACACCGTATTGAGCAATCGTGCAATTTCCACAGAACTTATTGAATTGGGAGAACGGATCAGAAAACGGAGACAGGAAATGAAGTTATCACAGGAATCTTTTGCGGAAAAAGCAGGTATCAGTGTCAATACGGTCAGCAGGATAGAAGGAGGGCAAACGGCAATGTCTGTTGAGATTTTCAGGAAGATGATTGAGATCCTGGAAACAGATGCCAATATCCTGATGGGAAAAGAGGGGGACGATGCAGAAAAAAGAAAGCAGTTTGAGGAAGTATTTTATCGTATTCAGAAGATGGAATGGAAAGAGCAGAAAATTATCATGCAGACAATAGATTCACTGATAGAAAGTTTTAATGAGTACAGGTGAAATTTCACCATATATGGGGTGTAAAACAAAAAAACTCCCCATATATGCTAAGGATAATAGTTTTTTGTGCTGTTAAAATAGCAAACAGAGAGAAAGAGACAGAAACAAGGAAGGGAGATAGGATTGATGACCAGACAAGAAAATTTAATCTATCGGAAGCAGTGTCCCTATGATGCAATGGGAGACTATTCTGTTTTAATGGAAAATGAAAAGAACATAAAAACGGAAAGAAATGCAAAGAAGTCTGACCGGGACATCAGACGGAAAATAAAATAGAGGATGCTGTAAATTAGCAGAAAGGGCAGTAAGGAAGTTTCAGGCTCTCGTTAAAAAAAACGGGTGTGTCGGAAGCTGTTTTTTACTGCCCTTTTGCCAGTAGATCAGTAATAATCCTATCCTTTCTGCTGATGGGCACCTGTTGCCAGCAGGCAGAAGGGTGGTAATTATGCTGACATTGCAGGAATTGAAACAGGTTGTAGGTAACAGGGAAGAAAGAAGAAAGGTTCCGTCCGCCAGGTATTTAAGAGAAAACGATGTGGCAGTTGTAAAGCAGAGACTGATAGATGGTGCGGAAATTATTGCGTATCAGACAGGATATGTTTTCTATTGTGCAGGTGATTATGGAACGGTTTTTCCTTTATTTACCTGTCGAGATTATGTATATGAAGCAGGAAGAAAAATAACAGTTGTTAAGGAAGATTTTTTTGATAATCAGCCCTGGTATGTGCGGTTGATATTAGAAGGTGAAGATCGGCTGTGCAGGAACAGGGAGGTACGAGAACATAATAATTGCATTTCATATAGCCATATTTCAGAAGGCTGGTGCGAATTGGTGGATAAAAGGCAGAATGTACTCGAAAAACTGATCATAGAAGAAGCTATTGGAGAATTCATGGATCTGCTGACTGACCGGCAGAGACAGGTGATTCATCAAATTTATTTTCAGCAGCGGACACAAAGAGAAGTGTCACGGGTGTTTGGAATTACAGAACCGGCAGTATCAAAATGTATTTCACAGGCAAAGCAGAAAATGAGAAGAAATGCGGGCAGACTGATCGGAGTGCTTCAGAAGGGAGAATAAAAGATGCGTGGTAAAAAACCAAAGGAAAGACAACGGTATGTGCTGCGTGTAAATGAAGTTCTCGTAGAAGTTACCAGAGACGTATATCTGGCATGGTACCAGTCAAGAAGAAAAGAAAGATACCAGCTTGAAAAAATGCAGAAAAATGGTGTATGCGGAATAGAAAAAGTAGGAGAAACGAGTTACAACAGTTATTTGCATATATTATCACCAGAAGAAATAGTCATCAGGGTGTCAGAAATACAAGAGCTGCAGGAAGCACTGAAATATTTGTCTGAAGAAGAAATGGAATTGATAAGATTATTATTTTTTGAAGAGTACACAGTTAAAAAAACAGCACAGTATTTCGGGTGTTGTACAAAGACAATCAGAAACAGGAAAAACAAAGTATTGCAGAAACTAAAAGACAGGCTGGAAACTTTGTAAGTTTTTGCTGTTTCAAAAAAATTTTATAAAAAAATTTCAAACAGGTTAATTTTTGCCCTTTCACACATGCGGTTAGTGGAGGGGCAAATGTCTATTTTAATTCAAAACAATAAATTCCCCCCTAAAAGTGAACCTTGACAATTTCATATCAGCAGCAAGAGGATACCTGAATTTCCCAGCTACGCATCTGGCGGCGGGCATTCGGTGACAACGTGAAGGGCAATGGATGAGAGGCACCCTTGGCAGGAATGATTACGAATTACCTCTTGCGGCTTAAATAGCTCAATCCTGTTTTTATTTAAAAGTCAATCCAAGACATAAGGGAGGTGGTTCCTATGATTGATTCATGCAGGTGTAAGCCTGAACGAAAGTGGAGTAAATTATCGAAGAAAGAGAGGACTCAGTCAAAATGAAAATGCGATTTAAAAGATTCTTGTCAGGATTTATGGCAGTTGCAACTTTGGCGTCTGTTATCGTTCAACCAGTCACGGTTTCTGCTTCTGAATTAGAACCAGAGCCAACTTCATTTGAACAGCAATATCCGGAACTGCAGGATGTGCAGGATACTCTTGATAAAGATGAAATTGTGGAAGCAAAGGATATTGAGATTCCCTATGGAGAAGAATTTGAGGTGGAAGTCGATCTGTCCGGTATAGAGGGCGTGAATGAAAAAAAGGTGAAAGTTTTATTCCATGAAGCAAAGAGTGAAGCCGGTACAGATTTTGACGCACATACACCGGATACCTACAAAGCTGTCTATGCAGTAGAGCCAGTCAGCGGTCACCCAGCTTACAGAGTAAGCAGAAACATTACGGTAAAAGAGCCAGAAACAGAAGAACAGACAAAGAGTTCTTCTGAAAATACAGCTGGTGAAGGAAATGCCGGTGAAACAGAAGATTCCGGTAATGCGGATGAAGATGCTGATTCGGACGGGTCAAAAGAAATTGTAACTGATCTTACAGATGAGCAGGAAGTGACGACAGATGAAGAATCCGGTCTGGCTGTTTCAGAAGTAATGGATCAGGCAGCGGAGAACGGTATCGACCTTTATTCTATGGAAGAAGGAGAAGCGGTTACTTTCATGGCAACAGACATTGCAACACAGAGTACCAAGAAAGTTACAGTAACAAGAGGAACCTGTTATCAGTATTCGGATTACGGGTATGGAAGTTATCTGACTTACAAATATACGGTTCAGTTTGGTAATGTTTCTGCAACAGCATATTGCGTGGAGCCTTCTAAATCCAGTCCGGGAAGTGGTACTTATGATATTACAAAGCTCAGTGATGGTAAGAAGCTGGCAAAGGTTTGTTACTATGGCACAAAGGCTTCCGGTGATGAAGGATTTTTCACAGAGGAAAATGGATATGGAAACCTAAGTGCAGGTGCCAGATTTATTCTGGTACATCTGGCAGCATCTTATGCTAATGGTGGAGATTCTGCCTTTTCCGGTGCAAGCGGTACAGCAAAGACACTTGCAATGAAACTGTATAATTACTGTATTTCACAGCCGGAGATTCCAGATGTAGATATGAGTTTTTCTGATGCAGATGTGACAGCCTATGTAGATGGCAACAGCCAGAGAACAAAGGAAATCATTTTTAAAGCAGATGAACTGCAGAGTATCACAATGAAACTTCCAAGTGGTGTGAAACTTCACAACGTGACAACCGGAAAGACAAGCAAAGCTGGCGAAGCAGTGGAAATCAGTGGTGGAACCAAGTTTTACTTATCTGCACCTCTTACACAGGTACAGGATGTCGCAGGAAACTGGTCTGCAACGATGAAAGGCAGTGTAACAAAAGATTATTCTGCGTATAAGATCAGTACCGGATCTGGTTCACAGGACCTGGCACTGGTATTTGGTGAAGGTGTTGATGATGAAAAATATGTGGACTTCAAAGTAACATGGGTACAGTACGCAAGTGTTAAGGTGATTAAAAGAGATGCAAAAGCAGACGCAAAGCTGGCAGGTGCCGTGTTTGGTTTATACAGTGATGCAAACTGTACAAATTTGATCACAAAGTTACCGGCAACTGATGCGAATGGGGAAGCGTCCGTACAGATCATTAAGACACAGAATACCGTATATCTGAAAGAGATTACAGCTCCGACAGGATACCGTATCAATGCAACTGCCTACAACGTAAAACTGGAAGTCAGCAAAACAGCAACTGTGACTGTTCCGGATGAAGAACAGATGGGCCAGCTGACTGTTTATAAAGAAGGTCAGGTTCTGACAGGTGCAGATGTCACCGAGAATGGAACAACATTTAAGTATGAAAAACGCAGACAGAAAGGTGCGATTTATGATGTGTATGCCGGGGCAGATATTAAAACTGCTTATGGTGCCAAGGTTTACAGCAAGGGTGATCTGGTCAAAGAGAATCTGACAACAGACTCGAATGGGGCAGTCATTCTGAAAAACCTGCATCTTGGTACATATATCGTCAAAGAAAAACAGGCTCCGACCGGATTTTATAATGCCGGGGAAGAAAAGTCTGTCACTCTTTCTTATGCAGGACAGAATGTAGATGTTGTTTTTTCTGAGACAACCTTTACGAATGACAGACAGAAAGCAGAAGTGATTGTGACAAAGCAGGATAAGGATACAGAAAATCCTCTGGATGGAGGAATTTTTGGACTTTATGCAGCCAGTGACATTAAAAATGCAGATGGAACGGTTGTTGTAAAGAAAGGCACTCTGATTGAGAAAGTGACAACTGGAAATGATGGAATGGCGAAGTTTACCGCAGACCTGCCGCTGGGATTTTCCTATGATGTAAAGGAAGTACAGGCTCCGGAAGGCTATCTGAGAAATGCGGATGATGTCTATACGTTTACTTTTTCTTATACAAACGATAAGGAAGCGAAACTGACATTTAAGCATACCTTCAGAAACGAGCGTGTGATAGCAAAGATTTCCTTACAGAAGCAGGACAAAGAAACAAAGAAGGCTGTTCCACAGGGAGATGCTACTTTAGAAAAGGCAGTCTATGGACTGTATGCCCGTGAGGATATTGTCCATCCGGATGGAGCAACTGGTGTGATCTACAAAGCAGGCGAGCAGGTTGCCACTCTCACAACAGATAAGAATGGACAGGCTTCCGTAGATGGATTATACCTTGGTAATTACTATGTAAAAGAGATTACTCCGCCAACGGGTTACCTGGCAGATAAAGAAGAACATGATCTGGTCTGCAACTACGAGGGTGATCTTGTAGCGGAAGTGAAGCGTGACTGTCTGTCTCTGGAACAGGTGATGAAGCAGCCATTTGAGATTATCAAGGCAGCGAACAACGGAAAGACAGATGCCGATTTACTGAAAGGTGCAGGATTTACCGCTTATCTGGTATCATCCCTGACAGTAAAAGAAGATGGCAGCTATGACTTTGATTCTGTCAAGCCGGTAGTGATAGGGGAAAATGGTGCAACAGAGATCTTTACGGATGAGAAAGGGTATGCCCGCAGTATTGCACTTCCTTATGGAACTTACATCGTCCGTGAAACAACCACGCCACATAATTACACTCCGGTCAATGATTTCATCGTGCAGATTACGGAAAATCATCCGACTACACCGCAGGTATGGAGAGTGCTGCTTGACAAAGAGTTTGAAGCAAAGCTGAAGATCATCAAACAGGACGATGAGACAAAGAAAGCAGTGCTTCAGAAGAATACAGAGTTTAAGATTTTTAACCTGGATACAGAAAAGTATGTGGAACAGGTAACAACCTATCCGACGACGGTAAAACACAAATCTTATTTTACAGATGAGCAGGGATACTTAATCCTTCCACAGAATCTGAAAATTGGACATTACCGTATTGAGGAAGTGAACGCACCTTATGGATATACGCTCAATGAGAATTACTATGAGGTGAATGTAGATTCCAATACAGCATATCAGATGGACGGAACTTCCGGCGATGTGATCATCGAGATTGCATACGAGAATCATCCGGTTAAGGGAGAACTGAACATCGTAAAACAGGGTAAGGTCTTAAATGGTTATAAAGATGACTTTACTTATCAGAAAGAAACTCTGGAGGGAGCAGTCTTTGAGATGTATGCTGCAGAAGATATTTATACAGCAGACTTCCAGAAAGATGATAACGGAAACCGTATCCTGGAGTATGCTTCCGGGGAACTGGTAGGAACTGTTACCACGGATAAGGATGGAAAGGCACAGATCACCGACCTTCCACTTGGAACCTATAAGATTGTTGAAAAGACAGCACCAGAGGGCTTTGTGTTAAACGAAGAAGCACAGACAGTAACATTTGAATACAAAGACCAGAAAACACCAGTCATCGAGCAGACAGCAACTTTTGAGAATGACCGTCAGAAAGTGGAAGTGTCCGTAGTAAAACAGGATGCAGAGACAGAAACGGTTGTGGCAGGTGCAGAGTTTGGCATCTATGCAAAAGAAGATATTCTGACACATGAAGAAGTGATTGTGAAGGCAGATACCTTACTTGGAAAAGCAGTCAGTGGGGAAGATGGAAGGGCAGTATTTGACGTTGACCTTCCATTTGGTACTTACTATATCAAAGAACTTGCAGCTCCGGCAGGGTATGTCTCTTCTTTTGAGACTTTGGAAGTGACTGCCAAATATCAGGGACAGGATGTGAAAGTGGTAGAGCTGGAATCTGTATTTAAGAACCAGCCGACAAAAGTAACCTTTACGAAGTCCGATATTACGACAGGCGTGGAACTTTCAGGGGCAACGCTTACGGTGCTTGATAAGGATGGAAATGTGGTAGATACATGGAAGTCTGTAAAGGGTGAGGAACATCTGATTGAAAGACTCACAGCCGGGGAGACGTATACCCTTCGTGAAGAAATGGCTCCTTATGGCTATCTGATGGCGGAAGAAGTTTCTTTTACTGTGGACGATACTGCCGAGATCCAGAAGGTAGAGATGAAAGATGCAGTGCCAACCGGAACACTTATCATCAATAAAAAAGGTGAGTTCCTGGAGAAAGTATCTGCACTGGATTCCATTGGCGGATGGATGAAGCATCTGTTTGAATATCTTTCCGGTTCCCTGAAAGAGGTTACTTTTGAGGTTTATGCCTTAGAAGATATAAAAGCAGCGGATGGCGAGAGTGAAGATTACTACAAGAAAGATGCACTGGTAGCAACGATCACGACGGATGAAACAGGCGTGGCAAAACTGACAGACCTTCCTCTTGGCAAATACTATGTCAAAGAGAAAGAGACAGCAAGTGGATATGTCTTGGATGGAGAAACTCGTGAAGTAGATTTGACTTACCGTGACCAGAATACCGCAGTTGTTACTTATTCCGCTGACTGGCAGAACAAACGTCAGAAGGCAGAAGTGAACGTGCTAAAGAAAGAAAAAGATTCCGACCGTGTACTGGAAGGGGCTGTATTTGCCCTGTGCAATAAAGAAGATATTGTCAATGCAAAAGGCGATGTGATCCTGAAAGCAAATACGGTTATTGAGGAGCAGGCTACGGATAAGGAAGGAAAACTGACCTTTACGGCAGATCTGCCACTTGGCTATACCTACTATGTGAAAGAAACTTCCCCGGCACCGGGATTTGCGACAACAGACCAGGTACAGGAATTTACTTTTGAATATGGTGGGGCAGATAAGGAAACACTGTCTTATGCGTTCACTTTTGAAGATGAGCCGACAACCGTAGAGTTTACCAAAACATCCCTGACAGACGGAAAGGAGATTGAGGGAGCAAAACTAAAAGTCACAGATGAGAGTGGAAACACTGTGGATGAATGGACTTCCGGTAAAGAAGCACATATCATCAAAGAACTGACCGCTGGCAAGAAGTACACCATGACAGAAACACTTCCTGCGGACGGTTATGTGACAGCAGAGAGCATCACTTTTACGGTGGAAGATACCAGTGAAGTACAGAAAGTGGAAATGAAGGATGATGTGACAAAAGTGCAGATTTCCAAGACCGATATTTCTGGTAAGGAGCTGCCAGGAGCGAAACTGACGATCCTTGACAAAGATGGAAAGACCGTAGAAAGCTGGACATCTGAAGAAAAACCACACTATATTGAGATGCTTCCAATCGGGGAATATACCCTTCGTGAAGAAACTGCACCGGACGGTTATCTGGTTGCAGAGGATGTAAAGTTTACGGTCAAAGATACTGGAGAAATCCAGAAGGTTGTGATGAAGGATGAGGCGAAACCGGAGGAAACTCCAACAGAGACACCGACGGAAACACCAGAAACCACACCAACGCCGGAGACGAAAACCACAGAAGAAACAAAGAAATCGACTTCACCAAAGACAGGAGATAATACTCCGATTCTGTTCTGGATTCTGCTTGCAGGGGCTGGAATGGCTGGTCTTGGTGGCACAGTGATTCTTCGCAAAAAGAAAAAATAAGAGATCATAGGATTTTTCAGTAATGGATGAGGGCATTTATGGACACAGGATTCATAGATGCCCTTTTGAAAAATTTCAAGAGATGTGAAGGGAGAAAAGAAGATGACAAAAACAGTATTGATCGTTGCTGCGGCTGCAGTATTTCTGGTATATGGATTTGTCCTTTGGTGCTGTATCAAAGTGGGGGCGGAATCAGAAAAAGAATATATGAAACTGGCAGAAAAGAGAGGAAAGGAGCAGCAATGTGATAAATGAGGATAAGACAGCAGTGAGAGAAGAAAGGGCGTGGTGTGATTGCAGGATGAAGTGAATGAGAAAACAGTCTCACTTTGTATCCGCTGTGGCAAGGTCACTGCCAACTTGCTGAAAGCTGCCATGGTAAAGGCTCTTGCAAAGATGGAGCAGGAGAAAAAACAGCAGGGACAGAAAACAAACCAGAAGCAGCCCCAGAAGGAAAAGGAGGATAAGACCTACAAGGGAAAACAGAGCCTTGATAAGCTGATGAAGCAGAATGTACAGCTGTCCAACATTGAGATCACAGATGGAAACATCAAGTCTTTTGAACGGGTAGCAAAGAAGTACAGCATTGATTTCAGCCTGAAAAAAGATGTGACTGCGGACCCGCCAAGATACTATGTGTTCTTTAAGGCAAGGGATGCTGATGTGATGACTGCCGCTTTTAAGGAATACACGGGCAAGTCTCTGAATAAGGACAAAAAACCATCTGTGAGGAAGAAGTTACAGCAGGCAATCACCAAATCGCTTGCAAAGCACAGGGAACTGGAGAAAACAAAAGGAAAGGAGAAGGAGCCGTCATTATGAGCAGATTACAGAAGTTGCTTGGTGTAGGAAAAGGATACCTGGAGAGATTACCGCCGGTGGATGTACATAAGCTGCTTCGGATTGTTCTGATGAATCTTCCATATATCGTGATCTTTTATGTGGGAAATAAGCTGGCATGGTTATATCAATACTGTGTAGGTGATTCCATGATAGAAAGACTGATGGTACTGATCTTAAATTTCCAGATGGCATTTAGCAGGATTCTCCCAAGTATGCATAAAAATGAATTGCTGGTTGGGATTACTGGAGCCGTGGCAGTGAAGCTCATGGTCTACATGAAAGGAAAAAATGCCAAAAAGTTCCGGCAGGGAGTGGAGTATGGTTCGGCAAGATGGGGGACGGCAAAAGACATTGCACCCTTTATCGACCCGGTATTTGAAAACAATATCCTGCTGACCATGACGGAACGGCTGACCATGAATGGCAGACCAAAGAATCCGAAATTTGCGAGGAACAAGAACGTGATCGTGATTGGCGGATCTGGCTCAGGAAAGACACGTTTTTATGTAAAACCCAACTTGATGCAGATGGGAAAATACATCAGTTATGTGGTCACGGACCCGAAAGGGACGATCATCATTGAGTGCGGAAAGATGCTGGTACGGCATGGATATAAAGTGAAAGTATTGAATACGATCAATTTTTCCAAGAGTATGCATTATAACCCCTTCCACTATATCCATTCGGAAAAGGATATTTTGAAACTGGTAAATACGATCATGGTGAACACGAAAGGGGAAGGCGAGAAGTCCAGTGAGGATTTCTGGACGAAAGCAGAGAGGCTTCTGTACTGTGCCCTGATCGGCTATATCTGGTATGAAGCACCGGAAGAAGAACAGAACTTTGCGACCCTGCTTGAGTTTATCAACGCTTCGGAAACAAGGGAAGATGATGAGACATTTAAAAATGCAGTAGATATGCTGTTTGAGGAACTGGAAAAGGAAGAACCGGAGCATTTTGCAGTGCGTCAGTATAAGAAATATAAACTGGCGGCAGGAAAAACAGCAAAGAGTATTTTGATTTCCTGTGGTGCAAGGCTTGCACCGTTTGACATTGCAGAGCTTCGTGAGATCATGAGCTATGATGAGATGGAATTGGATATGGTAGGTGACCAGAGGACAGCACTGTTTATTATCATTTCTGATACGGATGATACCTTTAACTTTGTTGTGGCGATGATGTACAGCCAGTTATTCAACCTGTTATGTGACAGAGCGGACGATGTACATCATGGAAGATTGCCATATCATGTCAGAATCCTCTGTGACGAGTTCGCAAATATCGGTCAGATTCCAAAGTTTGACAAGCTGATCGCCACCATCCGTAGCAGGGAAATCTCTGCATCCATTATCCTCCAGTCGCAGTCCCAGTTAAAGACGATCTACAAAGATGCAGCTGAGACAATCTTAGGTAACTGCGACACGATGTTATTCCTTGGCGGTAAGGAAAGTTCGACCTTAAAGGAGATTTCCGAGACGCTGGGAAAAGAAACGATTGATTTATATAACACTTCGGACACCCGTGGACAGAGCCGTTCTTACGGGATGAACTATCAAAAAACAGGAAAGGAATTGATGAGCCGGGACGAACTTGCGGTCATGGATGGCAGCAAATGTATCTTGCAGCTTCGAGGTGTAAGACCATTTTTCAGTGACAAGTTCGATATTACCAAACACAAACGGTATAAGGAGCTGTCAGACTACGATAAGAAAAATGAGTTTGATGTGGAAGCGTATATGCGGCATCGGATGGAAGTGAAACTGACGAGGACACAGGAATTTGACCTGTATGAGTTTTCGGAAGAGAGTCTGGCAAAAGAATTAAATACAGAAAACAAGGAAGCAGAGCATGTGAAAGATTCGGACACATAGCTCTTTTTTCTTTGCCCTTTTGGGAGGTGATGGATTTGAGAGATCATGAAAGGCCGCCCGTAAGGGCAGAGCCGGAAAAGACTTCTTAAAGATAGAAACCAAAGAAATACAGAGATTTGAAAGGAGACAACGAATATGGCGTTTTTTAATCAGGCAATCAATATTTTACAGACACTAGTGGTGGCAATCGGAGCAGGACTTGCAGTATGGGGTGTTATTAACCTGTTAGAAGGATATGGAAACGACAACCCAGGTGCAAAGTCCCAGGGGATCAAGCAGCTGATGGCAGGAGGCGGTGTCGTTCTGATTGGCACCCAGCTGGTACCGTTACTGTCCGGATTGTTCAGCTGAGAGAAGCAGGAGGGAGATGACTCATGGATCGGATATTTGAAGCGATTGAAGAATGGATGAGGAATCTTCTGACAGGCATGGTAAGTTCCAACCTGACAACAATGTATACCGATGTCAATGAAAAGACCGGTCAGATTGCTGCTCAGGTTGGGCAGACACCGCAGGGCTGGAATGGCAGCATTTACAGCATGATACAGAATCTTTCCGAGTCGGTCATTGTACCGATTGCCGGTATGATTATCACATTTGTACTTTGTTATGAGCTGATCTCCATGTTGACGGAAAAGAACAACATGCACGACATCGACACCTGGATGTTCTTTAAATACTTTTTCAAGATGTGGGTGGCAGTCTGGATCGTCAGCCATACCTTTACGATCACGATGGCGGTATTTGATGTCGGGCAGTCCGTAGTCAGCCGGGCAGCTGGAGTTATCAGTTCTGATACAGCGATCAATATAGATACGATGATCTCTACAATGGAAACGGCGATGGAATCTATGGAGATTGGTGAACTTGTCATACTGGCACTGGAAACGATGCTTGTAAGCCTGTGTATGAAGATTATCTCAGTCTTTATTACAGTGATTTTGTATGGACGTATGATTGAGATTTATCTCTATTCGTCCGTTGGAGCGATCCCGTTCGCAACCATGTCCAACCGGGAATGGGGGCAGATCGGGAACAACTATCTTCGTGGATTGTTTGCACTGGCATTCCAGGGATTTTTTATGATGGTCTGCGTGGGAATCTATGCGGTCCTGGTCGCAAACATCCAAATGTCAGATAACATACATTCTGCATTGTTCGGCGTGATGGCATACACGGTGATCCTGTGTTTCAGTCTGATGAAAACAGGAAACTTCGCCCGCAGTATCTTTAACGCCCATTAAGAAAGGAGGAATTGGCAATGGCATTTGTATCTGTGCCTAAAGACTTAACCAAGGTCAAGAATAAGATCATTTTCAATCTGACGAAACGGCAGCTGATCTGCTTTGGGATTGCGGCGGCGGTAGGGCTTCCGTTTTATTTCTTAAGCAGGGGAATTATTGGTTCCAGTAACGCAGCGACCGGGATGTGCCTTCTGATGCTTCCGGCATTTTTGTTTGCCATGTATGAGAAGGATGGGCTTCCGTTAGAAAAGGTCTTAAAAAATATGATCACCGTAAAATTTATCCGTCCTCCGGTACGCAAGTACCAGATGGAAAATATGTACGAGAAAAAATATACCGTGGTCAGAAAGAAGAAAGGGGGAACGAAGAGTGTTAAAAAGAAAAAACGATAGACAGCCGCCACAGAGTTTAGACGAATTATATCCGGATGATTACTGGCTGGATGAGGAGGATGGAGAAGAAGAACTTCCAGACCCCGCAATGAAAAGAAGACCAGTAAGCGGCAGACTGCATGATGAGCCGATGGTGACAGGGTATGAAGCACTGGAACGGCAAAGAGGTGTCCGCAGACCGAACCGGAAACTGACACGCAGGGAAAAGAAAGCCCTCAAAAGGGCACAGAAATATGAAGAAAAACTGCATAAGGAACATGAAAAAGCGGATAAGAAAAATGCAAAAAGGGAAGCAAAGCTGGCAGCCAGAGCAGAAAAGCAGGCAGTGCGTGACGCAAAGAAAAACGCAAAAAAGAAAAAGAGCAGACCTGTCGCAGCACCGTCGGGGCAGCGTCCGGCAGGAAAAGTGGTTTCCGGAACGAAAGGCAGTGGGACAGGAAAGAAAACACCGGATAGTGCCAGAGATAAGAGGATCACTGCACAGCAGTCGATTCCATACCATGAGATGGGAAGGGACGGTATCTGCCGGGTGCAGGACAAGTTTTATTCCAAGACGATCCGTTTTTATGACATCAACTATCAGCTGGCACAGAATGAAGATAAGAACGCCATCTTTGAAAACTGGTGTGATTTCCTGAATTACTTTGACAGCACGATTCATTTTCAGCTGTCTTTTATCAACCAGCACAGCAACATGGCAGAGTATGAGAAGGTCATCCATATCAATCCGCAGGAGGATGCATTTGATGACCTGCGTATGGAGTTTGCCCAGATGCTCAATAACCAGCTGGCAAAAGGAAATAACGGGCTGATGCGTACCAAATATATCACATTTGGGATTGAAGCGGAGAATATCCGGGAAGCACGGCCAAAACTGGAACGTATCGAGTCGGATATTCTGAATAACTTTAAGATCCTTGGGGTATCTGCCTATCCGCTGAACGGAGAGGAACGGTTACAGATCATGTATGAAACCTTTAACCAGGACAGCAAAGTTCCGTTCCATTTCTCTTATGACGATGTACTTCGGACAGGGCTTAGTACCAAGGATTATGTCGCACCGACCAGTTTTGTATTTAAGAATGGAAAAGATTTTGAGATGGGCGGCACGATGGGAGCTGTTTCCTATTTACAGATCCTTGCACCGGAACTTACCGACAAGATGCTGGCAGAGTTTCTGGAGATGGACAGTAACCTGATGGTAAATTTCCATATCCAGTCCATCGACCAGATGAAGGCGATCAAACTGGTGAAAAGCAAGGTGACGGATATTAACCGTATGAAGATCGAGGAACAGAAAAAAGCGGTCCGGGCAGGTTATGACATGGACATTATCCCTTCGGACTTAAATACATACGGTGGGGAAGCAAAAAGGCTTCTGGAAGATCTGCAGTCCAGAAATGAGCGAATGTTCCTTGTGACAGCGTTGTTTTTAAATACCGCACCGACCAAACAGGAATTGGAAAATGTGGTGTTCCAGACTGCCGGCATCGCACAGAAATATAATTGTGCATTGAAACGGCTGGATTACCAGCAGGAGCCGGGACTGATGAGCTGCCTGCCGCTTGCGATGAATTTTGTGCCGATCAAACGGGCACTGACAACGACATCCACAGCAATTTTTGTTCCGTTTACCACACAGGAATTATTTATGGCTGGGGAATCTATTTATTATGGATTAAATGCCCTGTCCAATAACCTTATCATGGCAGACAGGAAGAAGCTGAAAAACCCGAACGGACTGATTCTTGGTACACCGGGTTCCGGTAAGTCGTTTGCGGCAAAACGAGAGATTGCAAACGCATTTATCGTGACGAAAGATGACATTATCGTCTGTGATCCGGAAGGTGAATATTATCCGTTAGTCCGGGCATTTCATGGACAGGTGATCCGTATTTCCCCGACCAGCCACGATTATATCAATCCGATGGATATTAACCTGGATTACGCTGACGATGATGACCCACTTTCCTTAAAATCGGACTTCATCCTGTCTCTTTGTGAGCTGGTAGTAGGCGGAAAGAACGGACTGGAGCCGGTTGAAAAGACCGTCATTGACCGATGCGTAAGGCTGGTCTATCAGGATTTCCTTTCTGACCCGGTACCGGAAAAAATGCCGATCTTAGAGGATCTATATAATCTTCTCCGTAATCAGAAAGAGCAGGAAGCACAGCGTCTGGCAACGGCACTTGAGATTTACGTCAATGGTTCCTTAAAAGTGTTTAACCATAGAACCAACGTGGAACTGAGTAACCGTATCGTATGTTTTGACATTAAGGATCTGGGAAAACAGCTGAAAAAACTGGGGATGCTGATCGTACAGGACCAGGTGTGGAACAGGGTAACGATCAACCGTTCTGCGAATAAGAGTACCAGATATTACATTGATGAGTTCCATCTGCTCTTAAAAGAGGAGCAGACAGCAGCATACAGCGTGGAGATCTGGAAGCGATTCCGTAAATGGGGTGGTATCCCGACGGGTATCACACAGAACGTAAAAGACCTGTTAGCCAGCCGGGAGATTGAGAACATCTTTGAAAACTCTGACTTTATACTGATGCTCAATCAGGCATCCGGTGACAGACAGATCCTTGCAAAGCAGCTCAACATTTCCCCACACCAGCTTTCTTATGTAACGAACAGCGGGGAAGGTGAGGGACTGGTCTTTTATGGCAGTACCATTATCCCGTTCAAGGATAAGTTTGATAATTCCCTGATGTTGTATGCCCTGATGACTTCCAAGCCGGACGAGGTGGAGAAACGGAAGAAACTTGGTATTGGAGAACGGAACGATTAAAGAAATAAACGAAACAAAATAAAACAGAGTAGAGGATGAGCCGGGAGATACTTCCGGCAATTTTTCTGCCCGGAAATCATGGAGGATTACAAGATGGAAGATTACAGAAACATGGAGAGATGCAGCGGTGAGCCTTGCTGCGTATTTGCAGAAAGAATCTGTGCAGACAATGAAAAGGAGATTTTGAAAATGGAAAAGGACAGAAAGGAAAAAGTAATGGCTGATGAGATGGTGGATGACCTTATCTATCTGGCAGAACTGATTGACTTTACGGGAATTGTATCTTGTCTGGCTGTAAGGGGGACTTTAAGTGAGCGAATGACAGACAAGCTGACGGATTCCATTGCAGGGATGGCAGATGAAGTGTTGGAAAAATGGGAGGACTATCAGGATAAGACAGAATAACCGGTACAAAACAGTAAAGGGGATGGTCAAAGTTGCAGGAGCATGAGTATAAGGCGAGAGATAAAACCGTCCAGAAAATGAGCCGGGATGGTCTGCGGGAAGAAAACCTCCGGAACAAGGAAGAAAAAAGGATCACCGGACGGGATACGGATACCGAGATTTCCCGCAGTGAGAAGAAAGAGGAACTGGATTTTAGTAAACGCAGACATGAACGGCTGAAAGAAGAACGGGAGATGGAACAGCCGGAGCAGAGTTCCAGAAAACCCAGATATAGTAGGGAACATGCAGATATATTGGATGATGAACAAGATATAGCAACTGATGCGGATGTAGAAGAGGGGCTTACAGACGATAGCAGCGAGAACCCCAAATCTGCCTTTCGCACAGAGAGTATCCGTGGACAGCCAAGAGGGGAACGGGCATATCTGGAGACAGTTGCAGACAGCCGGGATCTTCAGAAGAAAAAGATGGTCAGGGATTATGCTGCAAAGGAAAGAAGGAAGGAAAAGGAGACTTCCAGAGAAGAAAAAGCAGCCAAAAGAGAATCTGCCCGTTACCGGGAAACTTCCGAAGTGATGGAAGATTCCCTGGATAAGTTCCACGAGGAGATCAAAGGCAAGTCCAAAAGGGAACGGGTGCTGAAGGAACAGCGGAAAAAAGTTTCCCGTCTGTCTTTTGGTGATGAGGGTGACGGCATGGTACATGGTGCCGGGATCGGTATCCGGAATCCGGCATCGGCAGTCAAAGATGCGGCAGTCACAGCAGCACACTGGAAAACGCACGAAGAAGAGGATGAAAATGCGGCAGTGGAAGGGGCACACCGGGCAGAACTTGCCGGGGAAAGCCTTGCAAGGAAATCCATCTACATGCGGGAACAGCTGAAAGGGCGGAGGGAAGAATCTCGGAGATTAAAAGAAAGCGTCCTGGATGAAGCAGAAAGGAGCAGGCTGGTATTTGAGACTGCCTATGGAAATGAAGCGAAGGACGCAGTGAAAAGAGAAGCAGAGAAGAAAAAGAAATCTGCCCTGCAGAAACTCTTTCAGAAGAAGCGTTACCAGAAGCAGTATCAGGCAGCCAGACAGAGTAAAAAAGTAAAGGATGCAGCGATCACTTCCGCACAGAAGTTTACGGAAAAAGCGAAAGATGCGGTCAAGATGGTGATGGCACAGAACCGGGGAATTTTTGCCACGGTAGCAGTCTTTGCCCTGATCTTTGTGCTGATCGCAGCCAGTTTTACCAGCTGTACGGCATCCTTGCAGGGAGCTTCCTCAGCGATCATCTCTACCAGCTATTCCAGTACGGATGAAGATATTTATGCCGCTGAAAATGCGTACCGTGCCTTGGAAGAAGCACTGAATACACAGATCAACCAGATGGAATCCACCCATCCGGATTACGATGAATACCGGTATCAGATTGATGAGATCGGTCATAACCCATATCAGCTGATCTCTTATCTTACGGTAAAATATGGCGGCTTCACTTACGAGGAAGTGGCAGAGGAGATTAAGGAAATCTTCCGACAGCAGTATGGGATCACCACAGACTCTACCAGAGAGACGGTTACGGAAACCAAGACGGTCCGGGTAGGGGAATCCTTGGGACAGGTTGTGACGAGTGGATACTGTAACTGCCCGATCTGCTGTGGGCAGTGGAGTGGCGGACCGACAGCCAGTGGGGCGATGCCGACAGCAAACCATACGATTGCCGTGGATGCAGCGAACCCATTTGTGCCGATCGGAACACATGTAGTCATGAACGGTGTGGAATATGTAGTAGAAGATACTGGAGCGTTTGCAAGATATGGGGTACAGTTCGATGTTTACTATGACAATCATGCGGCGGCATCCGCACATGGACACCAGACATGGGAAGCCTACATAGCAGACAGTAATGGAAGCCAGGAAGTGCAGGTCACGACCACAAAAGAAGTGAACCGCCTGGATGTAACGATGACAAACCACAGCCTGGATGCCGTGTTAAGGAGCCGTATGACAGAGGAAGAACAGGAACGCTACGATGCGTATAACAAATATTATGGCAACCGTGATTATCTGTTTGATCTAAACAGCATACCCACCGGAAGCAGTGGATTTGGTTACGACATACCGGCAGATGCTTTATCTGATCCACAGTTTGCAAAAATGATACAGGAAGCAGAAAAATATCTGGGTGTTCCATATGTATGGGGCGGTTATTCCCCAAGTGGTTTTGACTGTTCCGGCTTTGTAAGCTGGGTTATCAATAACTGTGGAAATGGATGGAATGTCGGAAGATGTACTGCCGATGAGCTGCGGTCACACTGTTCGCAGGTATCGCCATCGGAGGCAAAACCGGGAGATCTGATCTTCTTCCAGGGAACCTATGACACAGCGGGAGCAAGCCATGTGGGAATCTATGTCGGCAATAACATGATGATCCACTGTGGCAAGCCTGTCCAGTATACGAGCATCGCAAGTGCCTACTGGCAGGAACATTTTATGGCGTTTGGTCGTCTGCATTAGAGGAGGTGACAGGGCAGATGAACATGAAATTAAAAAAACTTCTGGATGATATTCAGAAAACGGAGGATAAGATTGCTGAATTACAGGAACACCTGAAGCGGCAGAATACATTGAGACAGCAGATGGAAGATATAGAGATCGTTAAGTCGTTCCGTTCCATGAAGCTGGACAGCCGCAGCCTGCTTGTCTTGCTTGACGGGATTCAGAAAGGAACCGTTACGATCCAGATGGATGAGGATGGCGGTATTACGGTGGAGGATGCAAAAGCTCCGCAGAAAAAGGAAAACAACGCAGAAGTTCATAGACCATCTGTTGGTCAGATGACAGAAAGAGAGGTTTTAGACGATGAGGAATAAAGTGGTAAAGAAACTGCTTATGATTGCCATGGCAGTCACCATGATCTCCGGGACATCCATTGCTACGGTTTACGCAAATGCAAACCCACCGGCGGAGGAGACAACGACACAGGTAGTAGAAGAAACAACAACAGAATCAACAGAAGATACGGAGAAGAAAGAGGATATCGGAAGGGTCACCGGGGAAGGGGATAATTCTGCTTTTTCTACTCCGGGAAATGCCCAGCTGGTGGATGATAAGGAAAATGATGATACGAAACAGTTCCTTACCATCCAGACCAAGAAGGGAAACACGTTTTACATGGTCATTGACCGTTCCAGCAATACAGAAAACGTGTACATGATGTCCCTGGTCGATGAGAATGACCTGGCAGAATTTCTGGATGAGACAGAAAAGAGCAAAGAAACCGAAGAATCAACCGTAGTGATTCCGGAAACCACACCGGAAACTACCCCGGCAGTAGAGGAGGAAACCGAAGTGAAGAAAGAAGAACAGACAGGAATGAATGTAAAAGGTCTTGGAGCAATCGTACTTGCAGTGATTCTTGGAGTGGCAGGGATTGCCGTTTATAAAAAGCATGGACGTGGCAAAGAGGAGGACTATGTAAGCGAACAGCTGGAGTTTTCTGATGGACCGTATGTAAATGAAGAAGAGGATGAGGAAAAAGAATAAACTTCCATCTCCAAAGAAGCAACCAAAATAAGGACAGGGGCGGCCAGAGCAGTTTGGCTGCCCTTTTTTCAGAAAGGACAAAAAAGCGTATGTCAAAATTTTTAGTGATCGCAGAGAAACCAAGTGTGGCACAGAGTTATGCCAAAAACCTGTCAGCTTATAAGAAAGGGGACGGATATTTAGAGGGAGAGAGCTGTATTGTCAGCTGGTGCCTTGGGCATCTGGCAGAGTATGCACAGCCGGAAGAATACGATTCCAAATATGAGAAATGGCAGTTTGATGACCTTCCGATTCTTCCGCAGGTCTGGAAGTTGAAAGTTTCCAGAGATAAGAAGAAACAGTTTGATGTGTTAAAAAGCCTGATGAACCGGGCAGATGTGGACTATCTGGTAAATGGCTGTGATGCAGGAAGGGAAGGGGAACTGATCTTCCAGAGAGTGTATGACCTTGCCGGATGCAGGAAACCGGTGAAGCGTTTATGGATCAGTTCCATGGAAGATACGGCAATCCGGACTGGTTTTCATACAATGAAAGGAGCAGAGGAATACCGGAATATCTGCATGGCTGCGGTATGCAGGGCACAGGCAGACTGGCTGATCGGAATGAACGGAACCAGGGCATATACGACCTGTTATTTTAAACGTCTGGTTGTGGGCAGGGTGCAGACGCCAACGCTTGCCATGCTTGCAGAACGTCAGGATAAGATTGAGCATTTTCAGAAAGAAGCCTTTTATAAAGTAGCACTGACAGACGGAAGGCTTACGGTGGTTTCTGAAAATATTGCAAATGAGGAAGCCGCCGATCTCCTTGCTTCCTTATGTATGGGTTCGGAAGCTGTGATTACACAGGTAAAGAAGGAACAAAAGAAAGCATTTCCTCCCAAACTTTATGATCTGACCAGCCTGCAAAGGGAAGCAAACCGTTACTTTGGCTATACGGCAAAGAAAACACTGGATATGCTGCAGGAATTATATGAAGAAAAGCTGGTCACTTATCCAAGAACGGACAGCCAGTTCGTGACGGAGGATATGAGGGATACCGTAGAGGAACTGGTAGGGAAAATGCCAGTCTTACTTCCGTTCCTGGATTATGGACAGCTGGGACATAATATCACCAGAGTGATCAACAATGCAAAAGTATCCGACCATCATGCGATTCTTCCAACCAAAGAAGCCGTAGAAAAAGGAATCTCTGATCTGCCAGCGGACAAAAAGAACCTGATGATGCTGGTCTGCCAGCAGCTGGTGCAGGCAACCGGGGAAGAGTATCAGTATGAGCAGACTGATATTACGGTCAAATGTCAGGAACATGATTTTACCGCCAGAGGAAAAGTGCCGGTGCAGATGGGATTTAAAGAGGCGGGAAATGCTTTTAAGAACCAGTGCGTGAAAGCCAAGCCGGAAGAAGAAACGGAAAAAGAAACTTCCATTCCATATGGCTATGAAGAAGGAATGACGATTTCTCCGGTAAAGGCAGAAAAGACAGTGCATTTTACTTCCCCGCCAAAACCATTCAATGAAGATACCCTCCTTGCTGCTATGGAAACCGCAGGGAATAAAGACTTTGATTCGGAGACAGAGAAGAAAGGATTGGGGACTCCGGCAACCAGGGCTGGCATCATTGAAAAACTGGTTTCTTCCGGCTATGCAGTCAGAAAAGGAAAGCAGATCTTGCCAAGCACAGAGGGCAGGGAACTGGTGAATGTCATGCCGGCTTATCTGAAATCTGCCGCAATGACTGCCGAATGGGAGAATCAGCTTTTAATGATGGAAAAAGGGCAGATCACAGATACACAGTTTATGGGAGAGATCACTTCCTTAGTCGGTAAGATTCTTTCTGTGTGCAGGGAGATACCGGAAGTGGAAAGGAGAAGGTTCCAGAAAGCAAGGGAAGTGATCGGTAAGTGTCCGGTCTGCGGTTCGGATGTCTACGAAGGAAAACAGAATTTTTACTGTTCCAACCGGCAGTGTGATTTTGCCCTCTGGAAAGAAAACCGTTTCTTAGGAAGCATGGAGAAAACACTGGATAAAAAGATGGCAGTGGAGCTTCTTGATAAAGCCTGTACTCATGTAAAAGGGCTGTATTCCAGAAAAAAAGATATAAAGTTTGACGCAGATCTTTTACTGACACTGGAGGACGGAAAGCCAAGGTTCCATCTGGAATTTCCAAAGAAGAAAAAGAAATAAGACAAGGAGGTAGGCAGTATGTCGAAATTACAGGACATCCGGGAACTGGCACAGGAACATGCGACATTGGTGAGCAGTTCGCCAAGGGACTGGATGGGTTATATGGATACCGCAGCGAGACTATACCGGTATCCTTTTACAGACCAGTTACTGATCCACGCACAGCATCCACAGGCAACCGCCTGTGCGTCCCTGGAACTGTGGAATGAGAAGATGTTCCGCTGGGTAAACCGGGGAGCTAGGGGAATCGCCCTGCTTGACGAGAATGGTCATAATACCAGACTCCGGTATGTGTTTGATATTTCAGATACGCACATGGTGGCAGGCGGAAGAAGCCCTTACCTGTGGCAGATGCAGGAACATCAGCAGGAAGAGATCCTTAACCATTTAGCAGAAGCGTATGGTCTGGAAGAAAAAGATACAGGGACTTTATCGGATGCGTTGATGGCGGTTGCAAGGGAAATGGTCGCAGACAGTCTGGAAGAATATCTGGACGGCTTGGAATATGCAGCGGAAGGAACGTATCTGGAAGATCTGGATGAAGTTACGATCCGCAGTGATTTCCGCCAGCTTGCAACGGACAGTGTATATTACATGCTTTCCAGACGATGCGGGCTTGAACCGATGGAACTTCTGGAAGAAGAGGACTTCATGCATATCACAGATTATAACCGGCTGTCTGTACTGACCTTTCTTGGAAATGCAGCAAGCCAGATCAGTGAGAGTGTTCTGATTGACATTGGAAGGACGGTACATAAAATTTCTCTGGAAGAAGCCAGAAAAGAGGTTGAAATTTCCAATGAAAGGAATTATAATAACTTTAACACGTTAATGCGTGAAAATAAAAATAAGGGCGTAGAAAACAACAAAGAAGAAAATATCGAGAATGAAGGAGGAACCGACTATGGAACTGACATATCATCGCAAGGGGGATTACCTGTTTCCGAACCTGACCGTAGAGGAGAAAGAAGTGACAATAGGGAAATACGGGATGCTTCGGAGGACATTCCTGAAGGAACACAAGAACAGCCTGTATCAGAGCCTGTTCCTGACAGGAAAGCTGAACAGCCATCTGGCAGAGATCGAGAAGGCAGCACAGGAGAGGATGGACAGCCAGATGGAGAAACTGCTGAAGAACCATCCGGCACCGGACAAGGAAGCAGACCCGATGGCCTGGACAGCACATATGAACGCACTGATGGCAACAGCGGAAGAGAGCATCTTGACGGAATTGGTATACAGCTAGTTGAAGATACAAGAGAAGATGGACTGAGTAAAGCAGAGGAAGAAATTGCCTCTGCTTTATCTTTGCCCGAATATCCAACTGCAAATGAACAAAGACGGCAGATCGAGGAAAGGGCAGCAGCCCTTTATGCCGGAGAAATCCCGATTCCAGAAAGCGTTGTCGATGAGATTTTACGGACAGGAGGAAACCGGACGGGCAGTCAACTTCGTATCATCTATAATTTTATGAGCGAACAGGCCCCGGAGGAATATACGGAGTTTGTGAAGCGTGAATACCGCAAAGGTGGAAAAGGCTTTCAGATTGATGGAAGTGAATATTCGGTCTGGTTTGATGAAACCGGGATGCAGATCGCAGTGGGGCATACGGTCACAGACCAGATTTTAGATAAGGCATTTTTATCATGGGAAGATGTCAGCGGACGTATCCATCAGCTTTTAGACCAGGGTGAATATGCACCGCAGTCTGTATTGGATGCAGCAAGAAACAATGCAGTAAAAGAACATGCACAGGCTCTTGCCTATATGAAAGGGGATATGGCAGAAGGGGTAGCCGAGATTGTTTTTGATGAGGAGGATTTACCACATCTTCACAGTATCTATCCGGAGATCACGGATTATCTGGAAGAAAAGCTGGAAGATCCACAGTGGCTTTCGGAACTGAATGAAAGACTGGATGCACTGGCAGAAGCCTATGAAGAAAATCATTCCATTATGCGTTTCCATCATTATGATCCTATAAATATCTCAAAGCAGTTTCAGAAGTTTGCGGATGAGGTCATCCCTTATCAGGCAAGAGACGGGTTTGCATGGAAAGACCATCCGATGTTCATTACGCAGGATGAGATTGATGTTTTTCTTGCAGGAGGTGGAGCGTATTCGCAGGGCAGGCTTAGGACGTATTCCTTTTATCTGCTGCATGAGGATGAAAGATCGAGGACAGGTTTTATCAAGGAACAGTATGGGATCGGTGGAAGCAGTCATGCACTGTCTGGTGCCGATGATTCACACGCAAATTATGATGGAAAAGGATTGTTTCTTGCAAGAGGTGCTTATGGAAATCCATATACGTCAGTTTTATTATCCTGGAATAAAGTTGCAAATAGAGTAGCTTATCTGATAAAGAATGACCAGTTCCTGCAGGCAGAAGATTATGCTCGTATGCCGGAATATGAACGGGAACAGATGGCAAACAAGGTACTCCGCTTTTATGACCGTCTTCCGGAAGAGATAGACAGACCATTTACGGATGATTTCTTCTGGGAAAAACCAGGAAAAGAAATGGTGGCAGTTTTAGAGAATCCAGAGCAGGCAGAAGAACTGTTACAGATGATGGATGCAGCATTGGCAGTTCTGCCATTAGATTTTGAGGCATATGGGACAAACTACCAGCAGAAAACAGAACTTCTTTCAGAACTTCACCAGTATGCAGAAGGAACCTATACGATTTTCCCGACATCGGAAGCAGAAGCATCTTTTACGGAAGTAGGATTGTCCGGACATCAGATGTCGATGTTTGATTATCTGGATACAAGGGCATTGTCTGAACCGACAGAGATAGATATGTCGGATGTAGAAGAAACAGACGAAACTGTTTCAGAAAGTAAAGAACAGGATGAGACTCTGACAGACGAAGATATTGTAGAAGTATCAGAACAGACCGAAGTGGAGCAGCCACAAAGCGAGAAAGATAGAAAGACTGCAGAACAGATTGCAGATTCCTGGGACGAAGGTGTTTTTGAGTATCAGGGGTATCATTTTGAAGCGATTGGAATGTTGCCGGAAGGAATAGAAGGAAAAGATCTGGTTGCACAGACCCGTTCCAATACAGAACTGCATTTATCGACCTACCATACAGAAGATTTCCCAAAGTATTCTTATGATGATTTTTATGCAGTCAGCAATGCACCAACTGCCGATGTGTTTCGGTGTCTGGAAACCGGACGCAATTATATTCCCGGAGAAAATGAAATGTTTGGATATGAGGGAGAATTTCAACCATATTTAAAACCGGAAGTAGAAGAGATTGTAACAGAACCGCATAACTTTCGGATTCAGGATAATGACCTTGGAGCAGGTGGTCCGAAAGCAAAGTATAAAGCAAATATGGAAGCCATCCATTTATTGCAGACTCTGGAGCAGGAAGAACGTCTGGCAACACCCGAAGAACAGGAAATTTTATCCCGTTATGTTGGCTGGGGTGGCATCCCGCAGGCATTTGAAGAGAATAACAGTAGTTGGACAAATGAGTATCTGGAGTTAAAGAATACCTTATCACCGGAAGAATACAGTGCAGCAAGAGCATCGACCTTAAATGCTTTTTATACATCACCGACCGTGATCCGAAGCATGTATGAAGCACTGGAAAATATAGGACTGAAACAGGGAAATATTCTGGAACCGTCCTGTGGTGTTGGTAACTTTATGGGACTGATCCCGGAGAGTATGAACAAGGCAAAGATGTATGGTGTGGAGCTTGACCCGGTTTCCGGCAGGATTGCAAGGCAGCTTTACCAGAAAAATAAGATTGCCATACAGGGATTTGAGGAAACAGATTACCCGGACAGCTTTTTTGACTGCGTGATCGGGAATGTACCATTTGGAGCATATCAGGTCAGTGACCGCAGATATGACCGGCATCATTTTATGATCCATGATTATTTTATCGCAAAATCCCTTGATTTGGTTCGTCCCGGTGGTGTGGTAGCCGTGGTGACTTCCAGTGGGACGATGGATAAACAAAATCCGGCAGTCAGACAGTATTTTGCAAACCGGGCAGAGTTATTAGGGGCGATCCGCCTTCCAAATAATGCGTTCCAGAGAAATGCCAATACAGGTGTTGTTTCCGATATTTTATTTTTCCAGAAAAGAGACAGGGCTTCCATCGAGGAACCGGACTGGATACATCTGAAGGAAACTGCCGAAGGATATTCGGTCAATGCGTATTTTGCAGATCATCCGGAAATGGTGCTTGGAGAGTTTACAACGGAGAGTACCCAGTATGGAAAGCAGGAAGTAACCGTAAGACCAAAAGAGGGAATCACCTTAGAGGAGCAGTTAAAGGAAGCTGTAAAGCATATACATGGTACCATTACGGAACTGGAACTTTCCGACACCGAACTGGAAGAAGATGTGGTGTCCATTCCAGCAGACCCAGAAGTAAAGGATTTCAGTTATACCGTAGTGAATGATGAAGTCTATTACCGGGAAAATTCTGTGATGAATTGGATGGACCTTCCGGCAATGACAGCGGAACGTGTCAAAGGGATGGTGAAGATCCGTGATGTTACGAATGAACTGATCCAGTGCCAGATGGAAGAGGGAAGCGATGAACAGATCACAAAGCTGCAGGGAAAACTCAATGAAGAATACGATACCTTTACAGCAAAATATGGTCTGCTTAGCAGTAATGCCAATAAGCGGGCATTTAGCCAGGACAGCAGCTATTGTCTTTTGACTTCTCTGGAATTTCTGGATGATAAGGGAGAACTGAAACGGAAAGCGGATATTTTTACCAAAAGGACAATCCGCAGGGCAGAAACGGTAACTTCTGTAGATACTGCCAGTGAAGCACTTGCGGTTTCTATCGGTGAGAGGGCAGGCGTTGACCTTTCCTATATGGCACAGCTTTCCGGGAAAACAGAAGAGGAGCTTACCGAAGAACTGGCAGGGATAATCTTTAAGAACCCGATCAGTGAAAAATGGGAGCCATCGGACGAATATCTTTCTGGAAATGTGAGGGAGAAACTGCAGATTGCCAAACAGTTTGCAGAAGATCACCCGGAATATCAGGTGAACGTGCAGTATTTGGAGCAGGTACAGCCAAAAGATCTGGATGCATCAGAGATTGAGGCAAGACTTGGAGCAACCTGGATTTCAGAGAACTATATCACACAGTTCATGGCAGAGACATTCCATACACCAAGATATTATGTAGGGAGCAAGGTCAAAGTTCAGTATGCCGAAGTGACCGGACAGTGGAATGTTATGGGAAAGAATGTGGACAGCTACGGAAATGCTCTTGTCACTTCCACTTATGGAACACAGAGAGCCAATGCCTACCGCCTTTTGGAAGATGCCTTAAACCTCCGGGATACCAAGATTTATGACACGGTACAGGATGCCGATGGAGAACACCGGGAATTAAACCGGAAGGAAACGATGCTGGCACAGCAGAAGCAGGAACTGATCAAAGAGGAATTTAAGGAGTGGATATTTAAAGACCTGCACCGACGGGAAGATCTCTGTAAGATCTATAATGAACGATTTAACAGCATCCGTCCACGGGAATATGATGGAAGCCATATTCAGTTTGTTGGCATGAATCCGGAGATCACCCTGATGCCGCATCAGAAAAACGCAGTGGCTCATGTGCTGTATGGAAATAATACGTTACTGGCTCATTGCGTAGGAGCTGGAAAGACATTCCAGATGATCGCAGCCGGTATGGAATCAAAACGGCTGGGACTCTCACAGAAGAATCTTTATGTTGTGCCAAACCATCTGACCGAGCAGTGGGGCAGTGATTTCTTACGACTTTATCCTGGGGCAAATATCCTGGTGGCAACGAAGAAAGACTTTGAGCCGGCGAACCGAAAACGTTTCTGTTCCCGTATTGCGACAGGGGATTACGATGCTGTGATCATCGGGCATACACAGTTTGAGAAAATCCCTCTTTCAAGGGAACGTCAGATTGCCATGCTGGAACAGCAGATTGCAGATATTACGTTCTCCATTGAAGAAGCAGCACATCAGGCAGGGCAGAATTATACTATCAAGCAGTTGGAAAAAACAAAGAAGAGTCTGCAGGCGAGGATGAAGAAACTTAATGACCAGACCAGAAAGGATGATGTAGTAACTTTTGAGCAGTTAGGCGTAGACCGGCTGTTTGTGGATGAGAGCCATAGTTTTAAGAACCTTTTTTTGTATACAAAAATGCGGAATGTGGCGGGAATCTCACAGACGGATGCACAGAAAAGTTCGGATATGTTTATGAAATGCCGGTACATGGATGAACTGACCGGCGGCAGAGGGATCACCTTTGCTACAGGTACTCCCGTATCGAACAGTATGACGGAGCTTTACACTATCATGCGTTATCTCCAGTATGACACACTCATGCGTATGGGTATGGGACATTTTGATTCCTGGGCGGCAACCTTTGGAGAGACAGTAACCGCAATCGAATTATCACCGGAAGGAACGGGCTATCGTGCAAAAACACGGTTTGCCCGTTTTTTTAATCTTCCGGAGCTGATCTCCATTTTTAAGGAAGCTGCAGATATTCAGACTTCTGATATGCTGAACCTTCCAGTGCCGGAAGCAGAGTTTATCAATGAAGTCTTGAAGCCAAGTGAAGAACAGCAGGAAATGGTCAGTGCATTTTCAGAACGTGCCGAAAGTGTAAGGGCAGGCTTAGTAAATCCGACCGAGGACAACATGCTGAAAATCACGAATGATGGAAGAAAATGTGCCCTTGACCAGAGACTGTTGAATGAACTTCTCCCGGATGCCGAAAAAAGCAAGGTCAATACCTGTGTGGAAAATGCTTTTCAGGTATGGGATGAGGGAAAGACAGACCGGACAACCCAGCTGATCTTCTGTGACCTGTCCACACCAAAAGGGGATGGCAGTTTCAATGTTTACGATGATGTGAGGGAGAAGCTGGTTGCCAGAGGAATCCCGAAAGAAGAGATTGCTTTTATCCATGAATATAACACGGAGGCGAAGAAAGCGGAACTGTTTGCAAAGGTGCGGGCCGGACAGGTGAGAATCCTCATGGGTTCTACACCGAAACTCGGTGCTGGTACCAACGTGCAAGACAGGCTTATTGCTCTGCATCACCTTGACTGTCCGTGGAAGCCGTCTGATCTGGAACAGCAGGAAGGACGTATTTTAAGACAGGGAAACCAGAATGACAAAGTAAAGATATTCCGGTATGTGACGGAGAACACTTTTGATGCGTATATGTGGCAGATTTTGGAGAATAAGCAGAAGTTCATCAGTCAGATCATGACCAGTAAATCCCCGGTCAGGGCCTGTGAAGATGTGGATGATACGGCACTGTCCTATGCAGAGATCAAGGCACTTGCTACAGGCAATCCGTACATTAAGGAAAAAATGGATCTGGATGTGCAGGTGAGTAAACTGAAACTCTTAAAGACAAACCATACCAGTCAGATTTACCGTCTGGAATCCGATATTGCAAAGAATTTCCCGGTACAGATCAGTGCATTGAAAGAGCGGATTGCCGGGATGCAGATAGATTCCCAGGTAGTAAAAAGCGTGGATTTACAGGATAATGACACGTTTGCCATGACAGTAGGAAATGTCCTTTATGAAGATAAGAAAGAAGCAGGCGAGGCATTGATCGCTGCCTGTGCAGGACTAAAAACCGTTAGCACCGGTGGAAAGGTCGGGGAATATCATGGGTTTACGTTATCTGCTTCCTACAATATGTTCTCCAATGCATTTGAACTGACGGTCAAAGGGAAATGTTCTTATAAGCTGGAGATCGGAAAAGACCCGGTAGGAAATATGCAGCGTATCCATAACACCCTTTTTTCCATTGACAGGAAGCTGACGGAAAGTGAGCAGAAATTGGAAACCGTACAACAGCAGCTTGCGACTGCACAGGAAGAGGTAAAGAAACCATTCCCGAAAGAAGCAGAGCTGAATGAAAAGATGGAACGGTTATCCGAGTTAAATGCGTTGCTGAACATGGATGAAAAGGGCAATGAGACGATTATGGCAGATGAGGATATTGGCAGAGAAGGAAGTAGCACAGATAGCAGGGATGCTGTAGAAGAAAAAGAACTTCCGGAAACAGCAGACAGAATCCATAAGCCATCTATTCTGGAACGCTTAAAGCAGGAGAAGGCACAGCAGAATACAGCGGAACAGCCACCTGTACAGAAAACTGCAAAGAAAAAACACGAACAGGAGTTATAAAAGATTTCCCGTCAGAGTTTTCTCTGGCGGGGACATAAAATGGAGGGTTTGTTTATGGCAAATAATATAGAGAAACAGTTAAAGGAAATATCGGAACGGCTGGAACAGGGCGTAAAGGAGATTTTTACTTCGGAACGATATACGGAATATTTGAATACCATGTCCAAGTTCCATAATTACAGTTTTAATAACACCCTTCTGATCACCATGCAGAAACCGGAGGCTACTCTGGTGGCAGGGTATCAGGCGTGGCAGAAGAAATTTAACCGCCATGTAAAGAGAGGGGAAAAAGGAATCCAGATCATCGCACCGGCACCCATCCGTGAGAAACAGGAGATTGAAAAGATTGACCCTGTAACAAAAGAGCCGGTGATCGGGGATGACGGTCAGCCGGAAACAGAGATCGTGGAGATGGTCATTCCAAGGTTTCGTGTGACAACGGTATTTGATGTCAGCCAGACAGAGGGAGAGCCGATTGTAGAGTTGGAAGTACCGGAACTTACCGGGAGTGTACAGTTTTATGACACGTTTATGGAAGCATTGCAGAACATTTCCCCTGTGCCAATCCGCATGATGGAAATAGAAGGGGAAGCAAAGGGGTATTATCATCAGACAGAAAAGTATATCGCAATTCAGGAAGATATGAGTAATCTCCAGACCATGAAAACCGGAGTACACGAAGTAAGCCATGCATTGCTGCATGACCGGGAGGTAATGGATGCGGAAGGGATTTTAAAAGACCGGATAACCAAAGAAGTGGAAGCAGAAAGTATTGCCTATATTGTCTGCAACCACTTTGGTCTGGATACTTCCGAATACTCTTTTACCTATATTGCCAGCTGGTGTGAAAGCAAGGATATGAAAGCACTCCGGGCATCTATGGATACCATCCGGAAAACGTCTGCGGAAGTCATTGAGAATATCGAGACACAGATGCACGAGCTGGAAATGGAAAGACCAGTTCGGGATACTTTTCGTAAGGAAGATTTAATTCTGCATCTTTCAGGCAGTATGGGTTCCGAGTTTACTTATGATCTGATCGAAAACATGAGCAGGGAACAGTTAGAGCAGAATGTGGGGGAATACATCTGCCTTCTGGAAAGTGGTGAGATAGAGGAAAATGAGAAACCACTGGAAAGTTTTCTGGAAGAAAAAGGTGCTGCCGTCACACCACTCTATGACAGCAGTGGGCACGGAGAGAACTATCCGATTGATTTTTATGATGTGGAATATGATGCTGACACAGGCGTTACTTATTTTTCTGACCTTTCTCCGAAAGATCAGGCAGAGATGCTGGTGCAAAAAGCAGAGTTTCCAAGAAATATTTTTTCGGAAAATGAAAAGGAATTTGTAAATGAATATGCAGAAACCTTCCCTGGACAGGTGGAAAGACTGAATGACCTGGTATGGGATATGAGGGAATCTTACGATGAAGCCGGTTCAAAGCTGGTGTATGAAGTGATCCAGGCAGCAAGGGCGAACTTCCCAGCGAAAGAGCCGGAAATTGCAGAAGAAACAGCCATGCAGTATGCCCACCGTCTGATTGAAACAGCAGAAGCTGCCAATACGGGAGATTTCACAGATTCCCAGAGAAATCTTATTGTGAATTTTGCATATAAGATGGATGATAAAGACGAAGTGCTTGGACTGGTGAACCGTATGATGACTGCAATCCGCAGACCGGGAAGTGAATATACGAGAAGCCTTATGAATGAAATACAGGCACAGATTGACAATTTCCCGGATGGCATGGTTGGTTTTACAGAAATGCACGAGGCAGGAATCCAGTTAGACCATATGCTTCCGCTTACGAAAGACCGTGCATATGAATTGTACCGTGGAGGGGCAGAAATTTATGTGTTACATGGAAATCAAGAGAATCCACAGCTGGCAGAATCAACACTTGTAGACACAGAAGATGCAATTCTTGGATATGACGGTATCTTTGGAATCACAGAAACAGAATGGGAAGTGCAGAAAGAAAGAGAAATATCTGCTACAAAACAGGAAGCACTGGAACAGCAGAGTGCAGAAAAGATTGATGAGACACTTCTTCTGCATGGAGAAAGCGGAAGGTTTGCCATTTATCAGATGGATAGTGGGGATGAGCATACTTATCAGTTTATGGGAATGGAATCCGCAAAGAGTCTGGGATATACCATTGACGGAAAGGATTACCGGATGGTTTATGCAGCACCATGGATGCCAACAATCACGTTAGAAAATATATTTGAACGCTTTAACATTGACCGACCGGAAGATTTCCGTGGTCATTCTTTATCGGTAAGTGATGTGATCGTGATAAACAGGGGTGCAGAGATTACAGCCTATTATGTAGATTCTTTTGGATTTCAGGAACTTCCGGAGTTTGTCCAGCAGAGAATGAACATACTGGAACATAATTCCGTTAGGGCATATCCGCCAGTTTATAAAGGAACATTGGAACAGGCAATGGGAGAACGGGATGTGGATGCTTATCTGGATTCGAGAAAGTTAAACCTGGACTGCAAGAAAGCAATCGAAGAAGCTATCCGGGAGAATTTTGACGGGCTGCACTTAAAGCAGAATGCAGCAAAAGAAGTCGTGGAACGCTTTGGGGAAGAACGTATGAATTTTGTTATGGCAAATACCATCCAGGAACTTTCCCATGATGGAAGATTCTCCAGACAGAACAAAGACTGGGCGGAGCATATCGAAGTTCCGGAAAATATCAGCCGGGGCAGAAATCTGAATCTGGATTATGTGATCGAAAGCCACCCGGCAGTTTTAGATGGGTTTATCGACATGGCAAGAGCTGAGATTCGGATGCAGAGGATAGAACAGGCGATAGGAGAAAACGAAGTGACGATCACGGCAGAGACAAGAGGGTATGAAGCAGAAGGACATAACGGAACATGGCATACGGTTGATGAAAAGGAATATGCCGGGGAGAAGTTTTTCTTAATGGAACAGGATGAATTTGGCTCCGATGTGGCAGGCATTATCGTAGCAGAAAATGGACAGCTTGTAGCGGAGGACTTATGGAACGGGTTTGACGCAGGAGCATTGGAAGCAGTTTCAGAATATTTGCAGGAAAATGGAACAACACTTTATGACTTGACGGAATTCCCGAAAGATTCTGTTGTAACCCTGCGGAGTGGACAGACACTTACAATCGAAGAAATACAGGCAGTACAGAAAGATACTTGGGAAGAAACGATGGCAGGAAAAAATGAATCTGGAACGGATGTCCGGTTTAATTTCCATGCAGTCAGTGAGGTGCAGCTGCCGGAAGGCATAAAGTTAAAAATGCCAGAGATCCATTACATTGATAATTTTTATGTGATGGAAGATGTAAATGCAAAGGGTGTAGTAAAAGTAAACCGGTATGAATCACTGGATGAAGCGATGCAGGAATATTTACGTCTGCCAAATCATCAGGAAAAAGTGCTTGGTATCCAGAATACGGAAACAATGCAGGAAAGCATGGATTTTATCCGGTGTGAAAACGGGATAGATCAGATGACCCATGCGTATGAACAGATCGGAGGATGGCTGAATCCGGAAATATATGAAGCGGTAAATAAAATGGAAAATATGCTGGACTGGAATGAGGTACAGATCGCATATCAGATCGGAAAACAATACTTTACAATCCAGACCGCAGAAGATGGCTATGACTATACATTTTATAATGAAGATTATCAGGAGGATGATGGAGGAATCTATGACAATCCGACAATCTATGTAGATGAAGCTGCCAGTGATATTTTAGAAGATAAAGGGTACTCACTGGAAGATGCAAAAGTAGTGGATTATGAAGAACTGATGGCAGATGTGGAAGAAGTTCAGGAAGAACAGATGCAGCGGATACAATTAGAAAAGAACTGCCCGGCAAGTATTTTTGAAGGATTTCGCAGGGAAGAAGCAATGCAAACCTATGAAGGAATCGCAATGCAGTTTACCAGGAGTAAAGGGTATCTGACCATACAGGCAACAGAAGAAGGATATTCGTTTATTTTTTATGACTCTGATCTGCATGAAATCCAGGGTGGTGATTACGATAATCCAGACGCATCCATTCAGGAAGCTGCTTATGAAATCCTTAAAAGTGAAAGAATGAATGATATGGAATGTGTCAAAGTAGATTATAAAGAATTTGAAGAAATGACGATCCAGCACTCTAAAGATTTATTGCAGGAGGGGGAACTTCGTGCGACTTCTGAGATTGGAAGAAATGAACTGGCATTAAATAGTCTGAGCAGGGCAGAAGTAGAAAGAGGGGTTCTGTATCATGCACAGGCAGTATTAGAAGATATGGGAATGGAACGGGAGGTAGAGCTGCTTGCTGCAAGAGTGTATGGTTCCAGAAGCAGACAAGACCTTTACCGGGAAGATTCTGACCTTGATGTGGTGCTTTCTTATCGTGGCAATATCCGTGAAGACAGTTTCTTCAATGAATTAAATGCTCATGGTATAGCAATGGCAGGTATTAAGGTGGACATCAATCCTATCGCAGAAGAAAGAATCACTCTGGCAGAATATATGAAGGAAGCAGATGCTCACCTTGATCAGCAGGAGATTAAAAAGCTGGCGGTGGATTTAGATAATTTCAGCTATGAATATGACACTTACGAATATAAAGATACCGTTGAGAACAGGGAAGAACAGGTGGAGAAAATCACAGAGGATATTTTGAATAAGAAAACAGAAGCTATCAAAGACTGGCTGCTTGAGGCATCCGAGGAATCCGATATAGACAGCGATGTTATAACTGCCCGTTCTTTACTTTCCCGTCTGGAGGATACAGAGCGACTTTCTATCTTTGACAAACAGCCGAAGCAGGAACAGCCAGAAGCCACAATCAGTTTTTATGTCGCAGAGTGCATGGAGTTTCCGGTCATGGGAGAATACCATAATAACCTCACTTTAGAAGAAGCCATTAAAATATATGAGAGTATCCCAGCAGAGAGACTGCATGGGATTAAAGGAATCGGATTTGATCTGCAAGATGGCGATGAAGATTATTCCGGGGATTATGAACTGATGAGTGCAGACAGGATAGACCGGGATTTGATAGATATGATTCCACACTATAAAGAAAGCCCTCTGGTGCAGAAAGCAATCACAGACATGGAAAAGTATCTGAATGAGAAACATGGAAAAGTGCAGGAAGCAGAACAGACTGTGGAAGTGAAACAGGAAGTTCCAGAAGCATTAGTCAAGAAAGAATCTGTATCAGTAGAACCAAACCGGGAACAAAACAAAGAGCCTGCAAAGGGTGGAAAAGGAGAACTGAAAAAATCCGTGCTGCAGTCTTTAAAAGATTTTCAGGCAAGGGCAAAAGCACAGGAGCAGAATAAGACAACGGAGAAATCCAAGACACATAAGAAGGGAGAAGTGGAATTATGATGGATTTGGCGATGAACTTTGATGCGGATGAATGTTTAGTAACAGCAATGTTTGATAAAGGAAACAGAAATGACACGATGGAGGCAATCGATCATATCATTCCTTTTCTGAAAGGCGATGCAGATATGATCGGGCTTGTCTGCAATACCATAAGAAAACTGTTCTGCATGAGCGATGAAGGATATGAGGTTTTTCTTATGGATCTGGAAGAATATAAAATGGAACTGGAAGAGGAGGATGAAGAATGAATACAAGTCAGTGTGCAGTATATCAGGTAAAAGATACCCCAGAGTACCGGGATGTCCGTTTCCGTTCTTACGAGAAACTGAAAAGCGAAGGAAGAACAGTCCAGGTAGAAAACTATCAGCAGGTGTATATTGGAAGAATCCAGCCGGGGGAAACTCCGGCTGATATTAAACTCCGTTTACAGAAGCAGCGACCGAAGAACTTCAAAGGTCATTCCATTGGTTGCAGTGATGTGATCGTCATCACCGACGATGGAAAAACCACAGCTTACTATGTCAACAAAGATGGTTTTATCATCATTCCAGAATTTCTCACAATCAAAAGTTCTTCCGATACCAGACTTTCCATTGATACAACCGGGTACGAAATCGAAGGAAAGAAAGGAACATGGCTTGCACAGGATTACATCCTGATGAACGAGAAGAAATGGTTTCTGATGGAGCATGAGGAGTATGGAACAAGAGCAGCCTATGTGATTCTCAGTGAGGAAGGTGCCGTAGTCATGAATGACTGTTACAATGGCTTTGATGAAGAAGCCAGACGGAACATCCAGAACTTCATGCAGCAACAGGCAGAGCAGGCACAGCAAAAACAACAGGAAATGCAGGCACAATCCCAGATCAGACAGCAACAATCTGGAGAAACACAAAAGAAGAAACCAGAGCTGGCAAACTGGCAGAAGGTCATGGATAATGGAGAATATCTTCGCAGTGCAGAGATGGCAGAAGAAACCAACTACAATATGATTGATGGACTGATGAACAACATTCCAAGGAAAAAAGATAAAAATGCTCCACGAAGATCGGTACTGAAACGACTCCGTAATCATCAGAAGAAGATAGCCAGTCAAGGAAAAGGACAGCCACAGCAACAGAAGGCGATGGAAGAAGAGATGGAAAGAAAGAAGAAGTAAAAAAAATTTGCCGGAATTTTTGATGGTAAAATATAAAAAATGGTTGATTTTTTCTCTCAAATATCATATCATAATATTAACAGGACTCCCCGCACCTCTCACGCAAGTGATGTGTCCCATGGGGAGACATTTTTATTTTTGGAGAAATAATGGTGAATACAAGTGAAACTAAAAATGAAAAGTTGAAAAATAATGAAGCAATTGTACAGGTAATGAAACAACCGAAAACCTTTGCTCAACAAGTTGAAATTATTAAAGAAAAGGGTTTTATTATAGATAATGATACAGAATGTATCGGATTTTTAAAACAGGCGAACTATTATAGATTGTCTGCTTATTTCCTTCCGTTTAGAAAAAAGGATGGGACGTATTTTTCAAATATAAACTTTCACAGAATTCAAAGAATCTATGAATTTGACAGTAGATTGCGTGGTGTATTATTTAATTATATAGAAAAAGTTGAATTATATTTAAGAACGCAATTAGCTTATTACAGTGGACATGTTCATGGGGCTTTAGGATATATGGATGGGGCTATTTACAATGATAGGCACAATCATGAAAAGTTCGTGAAACTGTTAAATGTATGTATAGAGGAAAATAAAAGTACATCAGTAGTTCAGCATCATAAAGAAAAGTATGGCGGAAATTTTCCTATATGGGTTATTGTTGAATTTTTTTCAATGGGAATGCTGTCTTACTTTTATGCAGATTTACAGTCGGGTGACCAGAAATATTTAGCAAAAGAATTATATGGTACATCAGTGGCCTGTTTAAAAAGCTGGTTACGCTGTATCACGGAGTTGAGAAACCGCTGCGCACATTATTCAAGGTTGTATTATTGGTCATTTCCCGCATTACCTAAAATGCCAAGGGAATTAGAAATATCACCAAACAGAAAATTGTTTTCACAAATACTTGTATTAAAATTATTATATTCAGACAAAAAAGAATGGATTAACAAAGTCTTGATAGAATTAAAAGCTATTATAGAAGAATATGAGAATGATATATCATTGAGACATATAGGGTTTCCAGAAGATTGGTATGAGCAGTTAGAAAAATAGAGATATATTTTTAGGGACAGAGGAGCAATCTGTCCCTTTTTAATATGAATTATAAATTTGGCTCTTTTTTATTATGCAGTTGCTGTCCGCAATTCTTTCCAAGAATCATATCAATATTCGCAGATACAGTGCGAAGCTCACGTTCATAATCCCGGTGATTAGAAAAATCTTCACGCTGTCTCTCTCTCAATTCAACAAGCCGGTCCTTTTCAGCATAGAGAGGTTTCATGGAAGGTAATTTATTCCCACCAGATTTTTCCTTGAGTGTTCGGAGGGCTGTGTCATACAGAGAAAGTTCTGCCCGGTGTTCTTCATAAAATTTCTCTTTGTTTCGGCTCTTACGATAATCGGCGTACACATTTTTATATGCCAGATATTGTCCGGTAAAATGAATCTGTTCATTCACTTTTTTGAGCTGCTGTTCAGTATCTTTTAAAGATTTTCTGGAAACACTGGTCTGGTCTGATGCCTGATCGAGTGTTGCATGGAAATCATCAAGAGAATCATAGCCATGTTCCTGTATGTAGGCAACAGTCTGAGCCATCTGCTTCAAATTGGTGAGCTTTACTTTTTGAGCATAGGCTTCACTTTGCTGTGCTTTAATACAGGTTTGCAGATCTATGACAAGCCGGAGATCTGATTTTATAAAAATGAATGGTGCAGGGATAGCAGAAGTATCAGAGAAAGGAACAGTTGGTAAATCTGTGGAAGTATTCGGAGCCTGCTGTTCCAGAATTTCTTTTTTCTGTTCTCTATGAGATTTCGTGTTTTCCTCAAATGTTTTCAAGAGAAAATCTTCTGTGTATCTGGTTCCAAGATTCCTTCCAGTGATATATTTTTTTCTGCCAGGGTGAAGATAGCTGTACCGGTTTCGACTGATCTTGAAGATGATGTGATATTTTTCATCAAGGATTTTTGAAAATTCCTCTGGTGATTGGGCGGTGCTTGCAGCATCATCAATAGCGTCACGAAGAAATTGTTTTTCTGTCTGGTAACGTGTTTCCTTTGGTGTGATTCCATCTTCTTTCATTTTCTGATTCAGTTCATCGAGCTTTTCCTGTCCACGGCGTTGTGCCCAATATTCTTTTTCTGTGATTTTTCTTTCAGCAGGAGTGAGCAGATCAACCTGATGTAGTCCTTCTTTTTTACACATATCCATAACTTCCTGTTTTAAATGGGTAAGGTATGCTGCACTTAGATGGTGCTTGTATCCGGCTTTTGTTTCACAGTCAAATTCCATATAGGGTTCTTGTGGTATGTCATATTTACGGAGACTGTTAATTACGATATGCACATGGATGTTTCCACTTTTGTTATGACCGTCGGTATGAGTACAGACTAAAGCCTGATGACCGGGAAAGTTTTTCTTTGCAAAAGTCAATCCGAGTTGCTGGGCACGTTCACCGGTCAATCCACATTCATCCCTGTCTTTTGGGTCGAAGCTGATGATATAGTGATGGGATTTTATTTCATTGAAGTTTTTGTTCTTGTGATAGTAGCTGTTCAGTTCCTGACATTCAGATGCAAAAGAGAATGGATCACAGTTCAGACCGTCCAGATAATATTCTTCTCTCAGTATCATATGCCCTTCTTCATCAAGAATCGGTTTTTGCGTATACTCGTTGTGCTGGAAGATAAGATACCGTTCCGATTTTCCATAGTCAGAGTTTTTGTTTGCGATATGTTTAATTACTGCCACGAAAATCACCTGTCATTTTCATCACTTCATATTTCATTTCATAAATATCCCGGAGAGACTTTCGGATTTCATTTCTCATTTCAGAAGAGAGGATTCCACCCTGATTAAAATATCGGGCAATCTGATTTAGGTTGCTGCCAATTTTACCAAACTCGCTAATAAGTTTTTTTATTTCGGGAACATCTGCGGTAATTTCGTATTTGATGATGACTTTCTGGTTGACCAAGGCATTTCGGATAAAATCAGAAACCGTCATGCTGTTAGCCTTGGCTCTTTCTGCAAGAAGATCATATTCAGTTTCATTCATGCGTAAATGCACATCTTTAGTTTTTGCAAGAGTTTCCTCTTTCTTAGGTCTTGTCATTGATAACTTCCTTTCTTCGTGGTAGTGGTTTCATAAGAAAATCCAAATTTTGCGGCCTGCAGGGAAAGTAAGTGATGAAAAATTATCGCACTGTGACCATGTAAATGGAAACCAATACACATATCTGTGATTGTGGTCGAGGGTATGGGGAAACGAAATCCCCATCAAGTTGCAAGTCGCCAAGAACCCGGAAAGGGGTTATTGTGCTACATTGCGAAACTTGCTCTAAAAATGACTGCTTCATATATAAGCCGATTTACAGAAAAAATGGAAATAAGAAGTTTATATAAATGAAAAAACAAAAAGCAATAGTTAATTGCGAAAATGTAAAGTTGTATTGCTTGTCCAAATGGTATATCAACTGTATAATACAATCAAACAAAAGGAGGAGGAAAGTAAAAGATAGTAATCAAAACATTGCAAAGGCAGTTCTTAAGATAAGGCAAGATAACAAGCTTTCTCAGGAACAATTTGCTGAAATGGTAGGAGTAACAAGACAGGCGGTGTCTAGATGGGAAATGGGAGTCTCTGTTCCAAATATTAATACACTTATTCTAATAAGTGAGAAATTTGATATTCCAGTTGATGAAATGTTAAAGTCAGGATACGTTGTTGAAAAAATTGATAACAATAAAACTTCTTTCAAAAAAGATAGAAATTATAGTATTGTATTTTTAATTATTGGTATTTTAGGGCTGATTAGTATACCTTTTGAAATGTCTGCTGATGATCATAACTGCACCAGTCATTTTGGTGTTGACGCTTTTTGTTTGGCTCTGCACGGGGCTGATCTACATATCCAGTCTGGTGCTTAGTCTACTAAGCACGGTAATTGCTCTGCTTGGCGCGGCTGTGATTATTACCTATTCCCCGCAGAATGGTGTGATTTTGTTGGTTATAGCTTTTTTGATTAGCCCGATGGGATTGCCGCTTGCGGCGATCT